>CAZSQF010000005.1:0-18100 GCA_964608935.1 uncultured Actinomycetota bacterium
TTCGAGCCGATCGCGGAGTGCCGTGAGCCGAGCGGTCAGCTCCTCCCGTTCCGCGTGCCACAATTCGAGGGCCTTGGCCATGCCGACGGCGAGCGCGACGCACTCGGTGCCGGGCCGCCGCCCCGCCTCCTGATGCCCGCCGAACTGCACCGGGGCCAGCCGCGCGCCCTCCCGGGCCAGCAGCGCTCCGATGCCGCGCGGGCCGCAGAACTTGTGCGCGCCGACGGCCAGCGTCGTCGCGCTCCCGTTCTTCGATCCACCCAGGAAGAGGTCCTGATGGCCCAGCGCTACGACGCGATCGTGGTCGGTGCCGGCCACAACGGGCTGACCACGGCGGCCTACCTCGCGAAGGCCGGACTGGAGGTGCTCGTCCTCGAGCGCCGGCACGTCGTCGGTGGCGCCGCGGTCAGCGAGCAGATCCACCCCGGGTTCACCTACTCGGTGTGCTCGTACGTGGTCAGCCTCATGCAGCCCGAGGTCGTGCGGGAGCTCGAGCTGCCCAAGCACGGCTTCGAGGTGCTGCCGCTGGAGGGCTACCTCGCACCGGGGGAGAACGGCAACTACATCCAGGTCTCGGAGAACCCCGACGAGACACGTCGGGAGATCACCCGCCACTCACGACGTGACGCCGAGGTCTACGACGAGTTCAACCTCATGATGTACAGCATGGCCCACGCCGTGAAGCCGCTGCTGAGCATGGTGCCCTTCGACCCGGCGAACCCGGGCGTCGGGGGCAGCCGGACCGCGCTGCGGCTCGGTCGCCACCTGCGCGAGCTCGGACCCAAGCGGCTCCAGGCACTGACCAAGCTCATGACGATGAGCGCGTCGGACTACCTCGACGAGTGGTTCGAGACCGACCAGCTCAAGGCGGTGCTGGCCCTCAACGGCATCATCGGGACCTTCCTCGGACCCAAGTCGCCGGGCACCGCCTACGTGATGCTGCACCACTTCATGGGCGGCGTCGACGGGGCCTTCACGGTCTGGGGCTTCCAGAAGGGCGGCACCGGTGGCGTCAGCGAGGCCATCGCGTCGTCGGCCCGGTCCTACGGGGCGATCATCCGGTGCGAGGCCCCGGTCGCGCAGGTGCTGGTCGAAGGTGGTCGGGCCGTCGGGGTCGCCCTCGACAGCGGCGAGGAGATCCGCGCGAACCTGGTCGTGTCGGGCGCCGATCCGCGGGTGACGTTCCGCAAGCTGGTCGACGAGCGCGAGCTGCCCGACGATCTCGTGGCCGCGGTCGACAACTTCAAGTTCCGGGGCTCGTCGGGGAAGGTGAACCTCGCGCTCGATGGCCTGCCCACGTTCACGTGCCGCCCCGAGCCCTCGGCGCTGTCCGGGTTCATCGAGATCGCGCCGAGCATGAACTTCCTCGAGCGCGCGTACGACGACGCCAAGTACGGCAACTTCTCGCAGCGGCCCTACATGGACGTGATCATCCCCTCGATGGTGGACCCCACCGTCGCTCCGCCCGGCCAGCACATGATGTCGCTGTTCGTCCAGTACGCGCCCTACGAGCTCGAGGGTGGATGGGACGATCGGCAGCGGGAGGCGTTCGGTGACGCCGTGATCCGCACGCTCGCGGAGTTCGCTCCCGACATCGAGGACCACATCCTGCACCGTCAGGTCCTCACGCCGTGGGACCTCGAGCAGGAGTTCTCGCTGTCGGAGGGCAACATCTTCCAGGGCGAGCTCACCCTCGACCAGCTCTTCTTCAACCGTCCGGCCCCGAGCTGGGCCGACTACCGCACCCCGGTGCGCGGCTACTACCAGTGCGGGTCCGGCACGCATCCGGGTGGCGGCATCACGTCGGCGCCCGGTCGGCTGGCCGCACGGGAGATCCTGAAGGATCAGCGGATCGCCCGACGCGGCGGCCGCGGTCCGTGGGTGCGGAGCGCCGCGCCATGATCGAGCGCTACGACGCCATCATCATCGGGGCCGGCCACAACGGCCTGGTCGCTGCGACGTACCTGGCCCGGGCGCGCCGTCGCGTCCTCGTCCTCGAACGCCGGCCCGTCATCGGGGGAGCGACGGTCACCGAGGAGCTGTTCGACGGCTTCCGCGTGTCCACCTGCGCCGACGGTGCGCCCCGCTTGCTACCCGAGATCGCCCGGGACCTCGGCCTCGCCGATCTGGGTCTGCGGCTGCGCCGCACCGATCCGCTCGTGGTGGCACCCCAGCTCGACGGGTCACGGTTGGTGGTGTGGCGCGACGACGCCCGAACGGCTGCCGGCGTGGCGGACCACTCGCCGGCGGACGCGCGGCAGTATCCCGCCTTCTCGCGGCAGGTGCGGAATCTGGCCGCCCTGCTCGCCCCGGTCATGGCGGCACCCGCACCCGACGTCTTCGCCAACGACCCGGTCAACCTGTTCCCCGCCGCCGCGGCCGCCACGCGGGCACGGCTCCGCGGGCGTGCCACCGTGCACGATGCCGTGCGCTGGCTCGCCATGTCGGCCACCGATCTGGCCGACGAGTGGTTCGAGTGGGAGCCCCTTCGCGCCGCGGTCGCCGCCAGCGGCATCGCGAGCATCAGCTGGGGGCCGTCCGCCGCCGGGACCGCCGCGACCCTCCTGCACCAGGCGATCGGGGACGAGGCCGGCGCCTTCGGTCCCGGCGGCACCGTCGTGGGGGGCATGGGCGAGCTCACCCGCGCGCTCGCCAGCGCGGCCAGTCGCGCCGGCGCCGAGATCCGTACCGACGCGCCGGTGGCGCGCATCCTGACCGACGACTTGCGGGCCACCGGGGTGGCGCTCGAAGGCGGCGCCGAGGTGCATGCGGATCTGGTCGTCTCCAACGCCGACCCCGGCACCACCTGCCTCGGCCTGATCGAACCCGGGCAGCTCGATCCCTCCTTCGTCCACGACGTCGGCAACATCAAGTACCGCGGCACCGTGTCCCGTGTCCACCTCGCGCTGGGCGACCTGCCGGCGTTCGCGGCGGTGCCCGAGGCCGAGCTGTTGGCCGGGCGGATCCGGCTCGTGCCGAGCGTGCGCTTCCTCGAGCGGGCCTACGACGACGCGAAGTACGGGCAACCGTCCACCGAGCCCTACCTCGAGGCCACGATCCCGACGCTGGCGGATCCGACGCTCGCGCCCGAGGGCCGCCACCTGATGTCCGTCACCGTGCGCTACACCCCCTACCACCTCGCCGACGGCACGTGGGATGAGCGGCGCGAGGGCCTCGGCGACGCGGTGCTCGAGCGGCTCGAGGCCCATGCGCCGGGCCTGACGTCCCTGGTGGTTGACCGCCACGTCGTGACACCCCTGGACCTCGAGGAGACCTACGGGCTGCCCGAGGGGAACCCGAACCACGGCGAGCACACGCTCGACCAGCTGCTGCACATGCGGCCGGTTCCCGGCTGGGAGCGCTACCGCACGCCGGTCGACGGGCTGTATCTGTGCGGGGCGGGTACCCACCCCGGCGGGGGCGTCACCGGCATGCCGGGCCGCAACGCCGCCCGGCAGATCCTCAAGGATCGGGGTCGGGGATGAGGCCCGGCCCTCCTGCCACACGCGACGCCGTGCACGATTCCTCGAACTGCCGTTCAACATGTGGGAATCGCACGCACAGCGCGGGATGCGCACATCGGCGCGAATCACCCCCCCGGTGGGCAACGGGCCGCCACGAACGCGATCGGCTCACCTATACTCTTTGAACGGCCACTCGAAACCGGTGGGAGGTGGCGAGTCGGGACCGATCGCTCGCTGCGAGAACGGGAGGACGCCACCCGGGGCACGTCCCCGATGAAGCGAAGGGAGCTGGAACGCATGCAATCGCGAACCGTCCAACGGACCTCAATTCCACGCTGGCGGGCGCCTGCGGTGGGCGTCGTCGCACTTGCGCTCGTCCTCGCCGCCTGCGGCGCCGACGACCCCGAGGAGGCGGCACCGGACGCGCCCGAGGCCGAACCGACCGACGAGGATGACAACGGCGAGCCACCCGCCACGGACGAGACGGCGGACGAGCTCACGATCCTCGAATGGGCCGGCTACGAGCTGGAGGAGTTCTATCCGGCGTTCCTCGAGCAGCACCCGGACGTCCACCTCGACTTCCAGTTCGGTGACAGCGACGCCGACTTCCTCACCAAGGTGCAGGCCGGCGGAGTCGACCCGCACATCATCCACCCCTGTGCCGGCTGGATCGGGCTGTGGAAGGACGCCGGCGAGATCCACCCGCTCGACACCGACCGTCTCAGCCACTGGGACAACGTCGACGAGGAGATGCGCGAGTCCGGCTTCATCGACGGCGAGTACTACTTCGTACCCTTCGACTGGGGCTACACCTCGATCGTGGTCGCCACCGACCGCGTCGACGAGGTGCCGACGAGCTGGCAGGACCTGTGGGACCCCCAGTACGCCAACCGCATCTCGGTCTGGAACGACCCCGAGGAAGCCGTGGTCATGACCGCGTACGCCTGGGGCCTCGACCCGTACGACCTCAGTGACGACGACGTCGACTTCATCGCCGAGAAGCTGTCCGAGCTGCACGACCAGGTGCTGACCTACTGGGAGGACGTCAGCAGCCTCGACCAGATGATGATCGAGGGCGAGGTCGACATCGCCCAGGCGTGGAACGAGACGCTCGCCGCGATGGCCGAGGCCGGGGTGCCCGGCGAGTACATCGATCCCGAGGAGGGCCGGCTCGGCTGGGTGTGCGGCTACTCGATCGCGGCCGAGCCCGGCACGCCCGAGTACGACCTCGCGCACGACTACATCGACGCGGCGATCGCGCCCGAGGCCGGGCAGTACCTCGTCGATGCCTACTACTACGGGCACTCGAACGTCGAGACGGTGAACGTCGCCGATCCCGACGTGGTGGAGCTGATCGAGCTCGACCGGTTCGACGTCCGCGAGCGCACGAACTTCTACCAGCCGCTGACGCAGGAGCAGCGCGAGCTGTGGAGCCGGCTCTGGACCGAGGCCACAGCAGGTTGATCGGTTCGTGACGGCACCCGAGACGCGTGACGCGCCGCCGGCGACGTCCGACCCGGAGCCGGGGCCACCGAATGTCGGTGGCCCCGGCAAGTCGGACGACCTGACCGGAGCCAGGCGCTTCGGCCTGCAGCTGGCGAGCCTGCCGGCGCTGTGGCTGGCGCTGTTCCTCGCGCTGCCGGTGGTGATGCTGATCCTGTGGTCGCTGCGGCCACCGGGCATGGCGTCGTTCACGGCGGCCCAGACGTGGACACTGGAGGCGTACCGGCTCAATCTGGGCACGCCCGTGTTCATGCTCAGCCTCGGCCGGACGATCCTGACGGTGTTCGTCGTCGCGGGGACCGGCGTGATCCTGAGCTACCCGGTCGGCTACCTGCTGGCCCGCATCGCGACCGACCGACGCTATCTGCTGTTGTCGCTGATCATCGCGCCGGCGCTCGTGAGCTACCTGCTGCGACTGTTCGCATGGCGGACGCTGCTCGGCCGCGGCGGCGTCATGAACACGGTGCTGGTCGACGGCGGACTCCTTCAGGAGCCGACGGGGATCTTCCTGTACAACCGGTTCGCGGTCATCATCGTGCTCACCTACGTGTGGATCCCGTTCGCGGCGCTGCCGATCTTCGCGCGCCTCGAGCAGCTCAATCCGCGCCTGCTCGAAGCCGCCCGGGACCTCGGGGCCTCGCCACGGCGCACCTTCTTCCGGGTCACCCTGCCCCTGTCGCTACCCGGCGTGTACGCCGCGTTCTTCTTCGTGTTCATCCCGACGCTCGGTGACTTCGCCACCGCGGCACTCGTCGGCGGATCCGGGGGTCGGATGTTCGGAAACGTGATCCGGGGCGTCGTCGGGACCCCGGACTACCCGTCCGCGGCCGTGCTCTCGCTCATGCTGTTCGTGGTCGCCGCGATCGCGATGTACGCCGCCTTCCGCATCCTGCGCATCAAGGACGTGAGGCAGATTGGCTGAGCGCGCCGACGTCGCCGAGCCTGTCGCCCTCCCGCCGACGGGGATCGAGGCGCGCCAGCGCGCGCCATGGCTGTGGGCCTACTTCTGGTTCGGCGTGCTGTGCCTCTACGTGCCGTTGTGGCTGCTGGTGCTGTTCAGCTTCAACGATTCCACCCACATGACGCTGCCGATGAGCGGGTTCACGCTGCGGTGGTACGAGCAGATCCTCGCGACGCCGGCCCTGATGGCGTCGTTCCGTGTCAGCGTCGTCGTGGCGCTCATCAGCTCGGTGCTCGCCGTGATCCTGGGTTCGATCGCCGGGCTGGCCATCACCCGGACCCGCTTCCCCGGCAAGGGACTGTTCACGGTGGTCACCCTCGTGCCGCTCGTGATCCCCTACATCGCGCTGGCGGTCGCCCTGCTGGTCACGATCGTGATGCTCGGCATCCCGCTCGGCACCACCACCGTGGTCATCGGGCACACGGTCATCGCGATCCCGTACACGGCGCTGCTGGTGGCCACGCGATTCGCCGGCTTCAACCCGAGCCTCGAGGAGGCCGCCCTCGATCTCGGTGCGTCCCGGTGGGGGATCGTGCGGCGCGTCTACCTGCCGCTGGCAGCACCGGCGATCGTGCCCGCGTTCCTGTTCGCGCTCGTCCTCAGCTTCGACGACTTCGACATGGCATTCTTCCTGTCGGGATCCGACGCGACCCTGCCGGTGTACTTCTTCAGCGGCCTGCGACGTCCGGCCCTGCTGCCGCCCGTCGTCGCCCTGCAGAGCCTGGTGGTCGTCGCGACCACCGTCGGGATCATCGCCTGGGAGCTGATTCGCTTGCGCAGGTCACGCCACCGCCGGAAGGTGAACGCGCAATGACCGACACCACCTCGACCCCCGCAGTGCGCCTCGACGAGGTCACCAAGCGGTACGGATCGGTGGTCGCCAACGACCGCCTGTCGCTCGACATCGCGGCCGGGGAGTTCTTCAGCTTCCTCGGCCCGTCCGGGTGCGGGAAGACGACGCTGTTGCGCTGCATCGGCGGATTCATCGTGCCGGACGGCGGACGGGTGGTGATCGGTGGGAAGGACGTCTCGGGGGTGGCGCCCAACCACCGCCCCACCAACATGGTGTTCCAGGACTACGCCCTGTTCCCGCACCTCGACGTCGCCGGCAACGTCGGGTTCAGCCTGCGCGAGCGCCGCATGGCCAAGGCGGAGATCCGCGAGCGGGTCACCGAGGCACTCCGAGTCGTCCACCTCGAGGGCTACGAGCGCCGCCGGCCGGATCAGCTCTCCGGCGGCCAGCAGCAGCGGGTCGCGCTGGCCCGGGCGCTCGTCAACGAACCGGTGGTGCTGCTGCTCGACGAGCCGCTGGGGGCGCTCGACCTCCGGCTGCGTCGTGCGATGCAGCTCGAGCTGAAGCGGATCCAGCGGGACGTGGGCATCACGTTCGTGTACGTGACCCACGACCAGGAGGAGGCGATGACGATGTCGGACCGCATCGCCGTGATGAACGCGGGCCGCTTCGAGCAGGTCGGCACGCCCGAGGAGATCTACGAGCGTCCCGAGACGCTGTTCGTCGCCGGCTTCATCGGCGAGGCCAACCTCCTGCCGGTCACGGTCGTGGCCACCGGTAGCGAGCTGGTCGTGTCGCTGCCGACGGGTGACCGGCTCGCGGTGTCGCAGGACGGCCAACCCCATGCCGCCCCGGACCAACCGCGGACGCTGCTCGTCCGACCCGAGCAGGTCAAGCTGTCCGACGAGCAGCCCGAGCCGGGGCTGGGAGCCCCGGGTGTGCTCGTCGAGGCGATCTACCAGGGCTCCAGCGTCCGCTACGAGGTCGAGCTCCGCGACGGCACGCGGGTGGTATCGGCCACACCCAAGGCCGAACGAACCGCTGCCGCGGACGGCGACGACGTGTGGGTGTGGTGGGAGCGCGACGACGCCAGGCTGCTGGACGACGGTGATGCCGGCTCGCAGGGGTTGGATGACCCCGCCATGGGCGGCGGCGCCGCGGGGGCGGCCGTCAGCGGCTCCGCCGTCTGACACCGAGCATCAGAGGTCGGGATGTGCGTGCACGACCGCGCCGTCGACCATCGTCAGCAGCGCCCGCGTCCCCGCGATCGCGTCGGTGGGCTCGGCGAACAGGTTGCGATCGACCACGACGAGGTCGGCCGCCTTGCCGACCTCGATCGATCCGGTGTCGCCGTCGAGGTGGTTGACGTAGGCGGAGCCGATGGTGAACGCCGCCACCGCCGTCGGCAGGTCGAGTCGCTGCTCGGGCAGGAACGCCCGCCCGTTGTGATCCGGCGCCGCGTCGGGGGAGTCCGGCCACGGGGCGCGGTTGACCGCGACGTGCAGCTGCTCGAACGGGTCGGCGCTCGACACCGGCCAGTCGCTGCCGAAGGCGAGCGTGGCGCCGCTGGCCCGCAGTGATGCCCACGGATACTGCCACCGCGTCCGCTCGGGGCCGAGGAAGGGGATGGTGAGCTCGTCCATCTGGGGCTCGTGCATCGCCCACAGTGGTTGGGCGTTGACCGTCACCCCGAGTGCTCGGAACCGGGGGAGGTCGTCGGGATGGACGACCTGCACGTGTGCGAGGTGGTGGCGATGGTCGGTCCAGCCGTTGGTGGTCCGGGCCGCCTCGACCGCGTCGAGGGCCTCACGGACCGCACGGTCGCCGATCGTGTGGATGTGGACCTGGAAGTTCTGGGCGTCGAGGTGCGTGACGGCGTCGGCCAGCACGTCGGGGGCCACGAAGCTGAGCCCGGATCCCTTGTCCCCGCCGGGGTGGAGATAGGGCTCGAGCAGTCCGGCGGTGAAGTTCTCGCACACGCCGTCCTGCATGATCTTCACGCTCGTCGGCCGGAAGCGGCCGACGGTCCCGTGGGCGCGCAGCTCGACGAGCTCGTCGACCTGGTCGATCCCGCGGTCCCGATCCCACCACAGTGCGCCGACCACGCGGGCCGTGAGCTCGCCCCGTTCGGCCAGGGTCCGGTATGCCGGCAGCGGGTCGGGAAACCCTTCGGACGAGCGGCCGACGATCGCGTCCTGCCAGCCCGTGATGCCCATGGCGTGGAGGTCGGACTGTGCCAGGACGAGCGCTTCGATCAGCTCGGCCTCCGTCGGTGAGGGCACCAGGCGCGCTACGAGCCGCATCGCTCCTTCGTGCAACGTGCCGCTGGGCTCGCCCGTGTCGTCGCGCTCGATGCGTCCGTCGGGCGGATCGGGGGTGTGGCGATCGACGCCGGCGAGCTCGAGCGCCACCCGGTTGACCCACGCACCGTGGCCGTCGGCGTTGCGGAGGAACACCGGGCGGTCCGGGACGGCTTCGTCGAGCAGGCGCGCGGTGGGCGTCCCCCCGGGGAACGCGGCCATCCGCCATCCGCCCCCGAGGATCCACGGCACCTCCGGGCGGCTCCGGGCGTACGCCCCGACGCGATCGACGTACCAGGACGCCGACACGGGGCCCGCCAGGTCGCACTGCAACTGGTTGAGCCCACCCTTGACGGCGTGGACGTGGGCATCCTGGAACCCCGGCAGGACCAGCCGACCGGCGAGGTCGATGACCTCGGTGCGTGGTCCGACGCGCGAGCGGATGTCGCGGTCGCTGCCGACGGCCACGACCCGGCCGTCGGAGACGGCGACCGCCTCGACCCAGCGACGGGCCGCATCCACGGTGTAGACCGTCCCGCTGTGCAGCGCCAGATCCGCGGCGCCGTCGTGCTCACCCACCGACCACCCTTCCCACCTCGGGGACACGTCGCTAGTCTGGAGTTGTTTGAACGTTCGGTCAAGCGACGGTTCAGGAGGCCCGCCGTGCTCAAGGTCCAGAACATCGTCGACGGGCAGCATGCGGATGCGCTCAGCGGTGCCACCAGCGACCTGGTCGACCCCGCGACCGAGGAGGTGTTCGCGCGCGCACCGGTGTCGGGGCCCGAGGACGTGGACGCGGCGTGCCGAGCCGCGCGTCGGGCCTTCGAATCGTGGCGCGACACGACCCCGTCCGAGCGCAGCCTGGCGCTGCTGCGCATCGCCGACGCCCTCGAGGACCACGCCGAGGAGCTGGTCGAGCTCGAGTGCCAGAACACGGGCAAGCCCAGGAGCGCGATGCGCGACGAACTGCCCGACTCCACCGACCAGATCCGGTTCTTCGCCGGCGCAGCGCGGGTGCTCGAGGGCAAGTCGGCCGGCGAATACATGCGCGGCCACACCTCGATGGTCCGGCGCGAGCCGGTCGGGGTGTGTGCCCAGGTCACCCCGTGGAACTACCCGCTGATGATGGCGGTGTGGAAGTGGGCACCGGCGGTCGCGGCCGGGAACACGGTCGTGCTCAAGCCCTCCGACACGACACCGGTCACGACCGTGCGCATGGCCGAGCTGATCGCCGAGCACCTGCCCGCCGGCGTCGTCAACGTCATATGCGGCGATCGTGACACCGGCCGCGCGCTCGTCACGCACGACGAGCCCGACATGGTGTCGGTGACCGGCAGCGTCCGCGCCGGACGCGAGGTCGCGGCGTCGGCCGCGAACGACCTCAAGCGGGTCCATCTCGAGCTCGGGGGCAAGGCGCCGGTGATCGTCTTCGACGATGCCGACGTGGCCGCGACGGCCGCAGGCATCGCGGACGCCGCCTACTACAACGCCGGGCAGGACTGCACGGCCGCGTCACGCGTGCTGGCGGGTCCAGCAGTGCACGACGCCCTGGTCGACGAGCTCGGCCGCCGCGCCTCCGAGACCCGCACCGGGCCGCCCGACGACGAGGCGGACTACGGGCCGCTCAACAACGCATCGCAGTTCGAACGCGTCGCCGGCTTCCTGGAGCGACGCGGTGAGCACGTCGAGGTCGTCGCCGGCGGGCAGCGGGCAGCCGACCCCGGCTACTTCTGGTCGCCGACGGTCGTGGCCGGGTTGCGGCAGGACGACGAGATGAGCCGGGAGGAGATCTTCGGTCCGGTCATCACCGTGCAGCCGTTCACGGACGAGGACGAGGCGGTCGCGTGGGCCAACGCGGTGCGCTACGGGTTGGCGTCGAGCGTGTGGACCCGTGACCACGGACGAGCCATGCGGGTCGCGCGGCGGCTCGACTTCGGCTGCGTCTGGATCAACACCCACGTGCCGACGGTGGCCGAGATGCCACACGGCGGCTTCAAGCACTCCGGCTACGGCAAGGACCTGTCCATGTACGGGCTGGAGGACTACACGCGGATCAAGCACGTCATGAGCGATATCACGGTGTGAGGTGCCCAGAATGCTACGGTCGAGATTGAACGGCCGATCAACTTCTGTCGCGGGCGAGCTCCGTCGTTGCCCCGACACCCGGTGGGATCGAGGTGGACGATGAATCGCGACGACGAGCAGAGCCGACTGCATGACCTCGTGGCCGAACAGGAACGGATCTTCGTCGAGCGCCAACCGGAGTCGGCCCGGTTGATCGACGAGGCGCTGCCGTCGCTGGCGGGAGGGGCCACGTCGTCGTGGCAGATCGCCCGACCACAGATGGTGTGGATCAGCCACGGTCGGGGCTCGAAGATCTACGACGTCGACGGGACCGAGTACGTCGACATGCATGGCGGCTACGGCGTCGGGGCCGTCGGCCATGCGCATCCGGCGATCGTCAAGGCGGTCCAGGACCGGGTCGCGCTCGGCACCCACTTCGCCCAGCCGGTGGAGGACGCGATCGCGGTCAGCCGCGAGCTCGGTCGGCGGTTCGGGCTGCCGTTGTGGCGCTTCGGCAACTCCGGCACCGAGGCCACGATGGACGCCGTCCACCTCATGCGGGCGGTCACCGGCCGGGACCTGATCATCAAGGTCGAGGGCTGCTACCACGGGCACCACGACTCGGTCATGGTGTCGGTCGCCAACGACTGGGACGAGATCGGACCCGCCGAGCGTCCCGCCAGCCCGGTGTCGGGCGGCGGCATCCCGACGGCGATCGCCGACCTAGCCCTGATCGTTCCCTACAACGACCTCGCGGTGCTCGAGCGCACCCTCGAGGAGCACCGTGGTGACGTCGCGGGGATGATCCTCGAGCCGATCATGATGAACGCCGGGATCATCCCGCCCGACGACGGCTACCTCGAAGGTGTGCGCGAGCTGACGCGCCAGCACGAGGTCCTGCTCGCCTTCGATGAGGTGAAGACCGGGCTGACCACCGGCCCGGGCGGTGCCACGGCCCGCTACGGCGTGACGCCCGACCTGGTGACGCTCGCCAAGGCCCTCGGCGGGGGTGTGCCGTGCGGGGCGATCGGGGGCACCGAGGCGGTGATGGGCCACATCGCCACCGGCACCTACGAGCAGGTGGGCACCTTCAACGGCAACCCGCTCACGATGGCGGCCGCTCGAGCGGTGGTGACCGAGATCCTCGACGACGACGCCTACGAGCACTTCGGGCAGCTGTGGAAGCAGGCGGACGCCGACCTGTCCGCCATCATCGAGGAGTACGACCTCGCCGCCTACACGCTCGGGTTCGGCGCCAAGGGTTGTGTCACCTTCAGTGCCGAGCCGGTTCGTGACTATCGCGGATACCTCGGGCTCGACGATCTCTTCAGCCACGCGCACTGGCTCTTCCAGCACAATGGCGGGGTCTTCCTGCCGCCCTGGGGGAAGTCGGAGCAGTGGACGATGTCCGTGCAGCACACCCCCGACGACATCGCGCGGCTGGTCGCGAACTTCGAGCGCTTCGCTCGAGCATTGCGCGGCTGACCCCGCCGGGGCGGGACGTGCCCTCCGACGCCGGGCAGCGGGTTCGGATCGCCGAGCGGCTCGCCGGCTTCGACCGCCGCGCGCGCTCGGACGCCGGGCTGACGCCGGCTGCGGTCGCGGTGCCGATCGTGGTGGCCACCGACGGGTCGCCCGCCGTGCTGCTCACGGTGCGCGCTGACCATCTGCGTGCCCACAGCGGCCAGTTCGCGCTGCCCGGGGGCCGTGTCGAGCCCGGTGAGCGGGCCACCGACGCCGCCCGCCGCGAGCTGCGGGAAGAGCTCGCTGTCGACGTCGGTCCGGGGGACGTGCTCGGGATGCTCGACGACTTCCCGACACGTTCGGGCTACCTCATCACCCCGGTGGTCGTGTGGGCCGGCCGGGCGGCCCGTGTGGTGCTCGACCCCGCCGAGGTCGCGTCGGTCCACGAGGTCGCCTTCGGCGACCTCGACCGGCCGGATGTTCCTCGCTTCGTTGCGACCGTCGATCCGTCGCGGCCGCTGATCGAGTTCCCGTTGCTCGGCACCCTCATCTACGCGCCGACGGCGGCGATCCTGTACCAGTTCCGCCAGGTCGTGCTGCGCGGACAGACGACGCGGGTCGCCCACTTCGAACAGCCCCCTTTCGCCTGGAGCTGACCCCGACCTATCGGTCCCCCACCGCGACCAGGTCGGCGGCGCCGAAGGCGACCGTGAAGCGGCGGCACCAGATCACGACCGTGTCGTAGCGGTCGAGATCGACGCCGTCGGGGATGTCATAGTTCTGGTGCCCGATGTTGCCCTTGAGCAGCCCGAGATCGACGAAGTCGTCGTCCAGGGCGTCGTCGTCGTCGACCTGATCGGCCGCGGTGAGGTAGACGAGCAGGTCGGGACCGTTGGTCGATTCGAACGGCTCGAGGCGCAGCGTGCGGCTGCCGTCCTCGAGCGCATAGACCGCGGCCTCGCCGGTAACCGTGTAGCGGCCACGGGACTCGAACCCGCCCCTCGACAGCGTCATGGGTCCGTGGGCCTCGGGCGGTGGGGCCTCCTCGGCCTCCCCGGGCGGCTCGCCCCCGGTGGCGGAATCGCCCCCGGTGGGGGAATCGTCCTCGACGAGGGCATCGTCCCCTGCGGAGGGTGGTTCGCTCGCCGGCGCGGGGAATTCTTCGTCGACCACGGTGTCGAACAGCAGCGCCTGTGGTTGAAACCACACCAGGACGACCGCGACGGCCGCGAGGGCGCTGCCCCCGACCACGAGCAGGAGCGCGGGCCGGGCGCGCAGACGTGCCCACCGGCCCTTGCGTGGTTGGCTGCACGGCGTCACGAGGAGTCTCCCTCCGGGTCGGGTGCGGTCAGGTGATCGACAGCCGGACCCTGTGGTGTCCGGTCGCGCCGTCGGGGCGCGGAGGCGTCACGGTTTCGGTCTGGGTCCGGCCGTCGCCGTCGGTGGCCCGGACCCGCAGGTGATGATCGCCGGGCTCGGCGTCCCAGTGGTAGCGCCACTGCCGCCAGCTCGTCCTGGCCAGCTCGGCGGCCAGCTCCGTGGGGCGCCACGGGCCGTCGTCCACGGACACCTCCACCGCGGTGATGCCACGCTCACCGGCCCAGGCGACACCGGCCACCGTGACCGCCCCGGCTGCGACTGGCCGGCCCCGGTGTGGCACGTCGATGCGTGATTGCGTCTTGATCGGGCCCTCGCGCGCCCATCCACGGGGGATCCAATAGGCGTCGAAGGCGTCGAAGGTGGTCAGTTCGATCTCCTCGAGCCATTTCGTGTCGGACACGTAGCCGTACAGGCCGGCGACCACGAGTCGGACCGGGAACCCGTGAGCGGCGGGCAGGGGCTCGCCGTTCATGCCGACCGCGACCAGCGCAGCCCGGCCGTCGTAGGCCGCCTCGACGGGGAAGCCGCCGGTCCACCCGTCCACCGAACGTCCTACCACCTGGGTGGCGTCGTCGTGCACGTCGGCACGGTCGAGGACACGGTCCAGCGGGACGCCGAGCCAGCGGGCATTGCCGATGAGGTCCCCGCCGACCTCGTTGGACACGCAGCACAGCGTCACGTCGGCCTCGGTGTCGGCCAGCGCGAGCAGGTCCCCATAGCTGAGGGTGAACGGTCGGTCAACCATGCCCGTGACCCGGACGGTGTGCGTCGCCGGGTCGATGCGGGGGACGGTGAACGCGGTGTCGATCCGGTAGAAGCGGTCGTTCGGCGTGATCAGCGGGGCGATCCCCGGCACGTCCAGCGAGGCGCCGGGCGGCGGGGGCGACAGCGGCCGCGCCGGCGACGGCAGGCGCGTGGCGTGCCGGGCGTCGGCGGTGACCGCGCGGTCCTGGAGGAGGCGGCCGCCGCCGGCCACGAGCGCCGCGACACCGGCCGTGGAGACGGTCCACACCAGGAAGGCTCGCCTGGCACGACGCTCGGCCAGCGCCGGGGAGGCCGGGTCGTCGTCCGACGCACCGGCCGTCACGGACGCCTTCGCGGGGACGCGCGGCGCCAACGTCAACAGCCGCCGCAGTGCGACGGCTCCGGCGACCACGCCGGCCAACGGGCCCATGAGCGCACTGTGGAGCGGCACCAGGGGGTCCGCCGACCCGCTTGCCGCCCCGAGCAGGGCGAATGCCGCCAGCCCGGCCGGTCCGATCCACGATCGACGCGACGCGAGGATCCCGACCACCCCGCCGGCGCCGGCCGCCACGGCCAGCAGGACCGTCAGCAGCACCACCCGGTTGGCCGCCCCGAAGGTTGCGATCGCGAACGCGACCACCGACCCGGGTGTGAGGGCGATCACCCGGTCAGCGACGGCGACGAACACCGACCGGCCGCCCGGCAGCGCCAGGGCGACCACCTCGGCCACCGCCAACGACAGGCCGACGGCCACCCCACCCGCGAGGGCTGCGGTCCGGGAGGCCGGCAGCGTGGAGCCCGCTTCCACCTGTCGCCGTCCTCCCTGTCGTCGTGCAGCAACGCCAGTCAGCCACCGCTGCCGCAACCGGCGGCAAAGCAAGGGTGAAGTTCCCAGAAAGTCGCGACCGCGGTCCGGTCGTGGATCGCCCGTCGCCCTACGCTCGGTGCGTGGAGACCCTGGCGGACCGCGCGCAGCGCACCGGGCAGCCAGCCCGGATCCTCGTCGTGGACGACGAACCGATGGTGTGCGAGGTCGTCGCCGGCTACCTCGAGCACGACGGCCACGCCGTCACGGTGGTCACGGACGGCGAGGCTGCGCTCGCCTGCCTGGAGCGCGAGCCGTTCGACCTCATCGTCCTCGACCTGATGCTCCCGGCGGTCGACGGCCTGAGCGTCCTGCGCGAGGTGCGGCGCACGAACGACACGCCCGTGATCGTCCTCACCGCTCGCGGCGAAGAGGGCGACCGCGTGCTCGGCTTTGACCTGGGCGCCGACGACTACGTCGTGAAGCCGTTCTCGCCGCGCGAGCTCGCCGGTCGTGTCGCGTCGATCCTGCGGCGTGCATCGGCACCGCCGCGGGCGGGCCAGCGGCTCGCCTTCCAGGGGCTCGAGATCGACGAGGGCACGCGCGAGGTCCTGGTCGAGGGCCAGCCGGTCGACCTGACCCGGCGCGAGTTCGACCTCCTCACGTTCCTGGCGCGCTCGCCACGTCAAGTGTTCACTCGGGCCCAGCTGCTCGAACACGTCTGGGACTCCTCGTCGGAGTGGCAGGACCCGGCCACGGTGACGGTCCACATCGGCCACCTGCGCCAGAAGACCGAGCCGGATCCCGGACGCCCGCGCCGGCTGGTGACCGTCCGCGGGGTCGGCTACCGGTTCGAGCCGTGAGGGCCGCGGTCGCGGTCGCCGTGGTGGTCGCCGGTCTCGCACTGGCCGTCAGCGAGGCGGCCATGCGGCCGACCCCCGAGGAGCGGCTGACGCTCTACGGGCTGTTCGCCGCCGCCGCGGTCGTGGCCGGCGCCGTCGCGTGGTGGCTGACCCGCGTCCACCGCCGCCTGCCGTCGTTGCGGTGGACGATCCTGGTCGTCGCGGTCGCGGCGGTCGCGGTGGCCAGTGGCGTCGTGATCGTGGCAGCCACGGCGATGGTCCTGGCGCCCGGGGAGGTGCGCCTCGTGCTGGCGGCCCTCACGCTCGGCACCGGCCTCGGCGTCCTGGTCGCGATCGGCGTGACCGGACCGTTGACGGCCGACCTGCGGCACCTCGCCGACGCCGCCCGGCGCGTCGCGGACGGCGACCTCGAGGTGCGCACGGAGGTCGACCGGGCCGACGAAGTCGGCGAGCTGGCACGCTCGCTCGACCGGATGGTCGATCGGCTGGCGCGCTTCGAAGCGGAGCGGGAACGGGACGAGGCGGCCCGCCGACGCCTGCTGGTGGCCATCGGCCACGACCTGCGGACGCCACTGGCCACGCTCCAGGCCGCCATCGAGGCGCTCCAGGACGGTGTCGCGGCCGACCCGGAGCGCTACCTCAGGTCCATGGCCGGCGACGTCGACCTGCTGCGCGGCATGGTGGACGACCTGCTCGTCCTGACCGGGCTCGAGGCGGGTGAGCTGCGGCTCGAACGCCTCCCCGTGGACCTGGCCGAAATCGCCGATGGCGCGGTCGAGGCACTGGCTCCCGTGGCGGCGCGGACCGGGATGACGATCGAGCTCACCACGGACGGCAGCGGCCCCGTGGTCGGTGACCCGCGAGCGCTCGACCGCGTGCTGCGCAACCTCCTCGACAACGCCATCCGGCACGGCCCCGACGGCAGCGGTGTGACGGTCGGCGTGAGCGGCGACGGCGAGGTGATGACCGTGCGCGTGCGCGACGAGGGTCCGGGCTTCCCGGTGGACTTCGTCGAGCGCGCGTTCGAACGCTTCTCGCGCGCGGACGCGGCGCGACGACGCGGTGGCGGAGGGACCGGTCTCGGGCTCGCGATCGCCCGAGAGCTGGTCGAGGCGCACGGGGGACGGATCTGGATCGAGCCGGGCGACCGGGGCGCGACGGTGGTGTTCCGCATCCCCGGCACGGCCGCGGCGCGGTCCTCCGGCGCGCTCTAGGAGGCGCCCGGCCGCGAGCTCGACGCCGTGACCGATCCGTCGCTCGGAAGGCGCGAGCCGAATGAGGTGTGGCCGAGCGGGCTACCCCAGCCCCGTCCCCAGGACGCCCCGCAAGCGCCCGACACCGATCCCGACGGCGATACCGATGAGGAGCGGGACGATCATCAACGCGGCCTGGAGCGCCGCCCGAGCACGGGGCGTTGACATGCGATTGCACGGGATCCGCCGGCCTGCTCTGCTGCCGGAGCTGCAGGGCCGCTACTTCTCGGCGTACCTGCGCCGAAGGATCGACGGCCATCCGCCGACGCCGGGAGCCAGCGCATGACGGCCAGCCGCGACAGCTACGTCACGGTCCTCGAGCTCGGGGCGCCGGTGTCCGCGGTCCACGGCGCGGTCATGCAGCCGGAGGCGTGGCTGCCAGCCTGGCCGCATGTCCGTTCGCTCGAGCGGCTCGCCGACGGTGGTCCGACCGGCATCGGCCGGCGCCCCCCCCCGCCCCGGCGCGCGGGGGGGCCCTAAACCCCGTACAGGGGGGAGGTGGTGGG
>CAZSQF010000005.1:18110-30822 GCA_964608935.1 uncultured Actinomycetota bacterium
ACGATCGATGTCGTCAAGAACGAGGACTACTTCGCGACCGTGCGCGCGGTGGCGCCTTACACCCTGACCTGGGAGATGGAGGTCGTGCGGGCCGATCCCGACGCGGTCGGGTGGACCGCGCGCGGCGACCTCGAGGGGCACGGCTGCTGGCGCTTCCGACCGGACGGGAGCGGCACCGGCACCCAGATCGTGTCGAGCTGGACGGTGCGGCCCACCCCCCGGTGGATGGCGGTGCTGTGGCCGCTCGCCCGCCCGCTGTTCCTGCGCAACCATGACGCGTTGATGCGTCGGGGAGCGCGCCACCTGGCCGACCACCTCGATGCCGAGCTGGTTCGGTGCGTGCCCCGGGCCGGATAGCGTCAAGAGGTCCGTGGAGGTGTGCTGTGTCGGTGGAGCGGTTCCCCTTCGCCTTCGACCGGCGGTACGTGCAGCTGCTGGCCGTGATCGGTGTGCGCGAGTCCAACAGCCTCGTGACCCTCGATGACGACACGTTCGATGCGCAGTTCGGTCGGTGGCGGTTGACCACCCCGGTCAGCAACCTCGCCGACGTGCGGATCACCCGCAACTACCGCTGGTTCAAGGCGATCGGTGTGCGCGGCTCCATGGCCGACGGCGGGGCCACGTTCGGGACCAACACCCGCGCCGGCGTGTGCGTGTGCTTCGAGGAGCCGGTCCCCGCGTTGTTCCGCAACCGTCTGGGCCATCCCGCCCTGACCGTCACGGTCGAGGATCCCGAGGGCCTCGCCGACGCGATCCGTCGGCGCCTGGCGGCCTGACCGGGGCCGCCACCGGTCGCGGCGACCGACCACGGGCATCGCTCTAGACTCGTTCTGCGGGTTCGTCCCGACCGTCGCTCCCACGGGGTGCAGATGCCGCCCAACCGCTACCGGTCGATCCTGTTCGACCTCTACGGCGCGTTCGTGCGGGACCTCGGCAACTGGATCGCGATCTCGGACCTGGTGACGCTGGCGGCCCCGTTGGACCTCGACGATCAGGCCGTGCGTTCGTCGGTGTCGCGGTTCTCCCGCAAGGGGCTGCTCGAACGCGAGGTCCGTGACGGTCAGGCCGGCTACACCTTGAGCGACCAGGCGCTCGGCATCCTCGCCGAGGGCGACCTGCGGATCTACGACAAGCTCGATCCGGCACGGCTCGAGGACGGCTGGGTCCTGGCCAGCTTCTCGGTCCCCGAGCGGCTGCGGTCGGAGCGCCACCAGCTGCGCACACGCCTGTCCTGGCTCGGCTTCGGCAACCTCGGCCCGGGCCTGTGGATCGCCCCGCGGCGGGTGCTCGAGCGCACGATCGACACGATCGGCGAGATCGGCCTCGACCGCTACGTCGATGTGTTCGAGGCCAGCTACCGCGGCTTCGACGACCTGCCACGGCTCGTGGACCGCTGCTGGGACCTGGCGGGGCTCGACCGGGTCTACAGCGCCTACACGGCCCGGTTCGGCCCGGTCCTTGACCGATGGACGGCCCGGGACCCGCTGGCCGAGCTCCCGGCCGCCTTCGCCGACTACGTCCGCGCGCTCCACGAGTGGCGCAAGACGCCCTACCTCGATCCGGGCCTGCCCACCGAGCTGTTGCCCGACGGCTGGCCGGGGACCACCGCGGGTGAGCTGTTCCGCGCGTTGCGGGAACGCCTGGAGGAGCCGGCTCGCCGGCACGTGCGCGCCGTCACCTCGTTGCCGACGCCGCACGCGTGAACGTCACGGTTCGGGCACGACCGCCTGGGCCACGAGCTCGACCTTGGCCCGCGGGTCGTACAGCTCGCTGACCCCGAACAGGGCCATCGCGGGGTAATGGGATCCCAGGCGCGCCCTCCACGCCTCGCCGAGATCGCGGGCGGCCGCCCGGTAGCCCGCCACGTCGGTGGTGTAGACGTGCACCGAGGTCAGGTGGTGCGGGGCCGCGTCGCAGGCGCCCAGGACCACCGACAGGTTGTCGAGTGCCTGGACGAACTGGCCCACGAGGTCGTCGGCGATGAGCCCGTCGGGGCGATGGCCGGTCTGCCCGCCGAGGTGGACGGCCCGGCCGGTGGCCGCGACCGTCGCATGCGAGAAGCCGACGGGCGGTAGCAGCTGGTCGGGATTGACGTTGCGGTGCGGCGTCGCGTCGGCGGCCATGTCGTGGCTCCCTGGATGTCGTGCGGTGTCAGCGGCCCTGCCAGCGGGGCTGTCGGCCCTCGCTGAAGGCGCGATGGAACTCGGCGTGGTCCTCCGAGGTCATCAGCAGGGCCTGGACGAGCGCCTCGGTCTCGATCGCGGCGGACAGGCTCATGTCCTGCTCTCGGGTCAACAGCGACTTTGTGGCGGCGTAGGCCAGCGTGGGGCCGTCGGCGAGCCGACGGGCAAGCGCGTGCGCGCGTTCGGGCAGGGTCGCGCCGTCCGTGACCTCGTGTGCCAACCCGATGCGCTCCGCGTCCTCGGCGGTGACGGGGTCACCGAGCATCAGCAGCGAGGTGGCGCGGGACAGCCCGACCATCCGTGGCAGCAGGTAGGCGATCCCCATGTCGGCGCCCGACAGGCCGACGCCTGTGAACAGCAGCCGGATGGAGGCGTCGCTGGCCATGAGGCGGAAGTCCGAGGCGAGCGCGATCACCGCGCCGGCGCCGGCAGCGATGCCGTTGACCGCAGCGATCACCGGCTGGGGCACGTCCCGCAGCCCCTGGACCACCGCCCCGGTCATCCGGGTGAAGCCGAGCAGCCCCCTTGTGTCCATCCCCTGGAGCGCCCCGATGATGTCGTGCACGTCCCCGCCCGAGCAGAACCCTCGCCCCGTCCCGGTGATGACCAGCACGCGCACGTCCTCGCGGTGGGGCAGCTCGGCCAGGAGGTCGCGCAGGTCCGCGTACACGTCGAACGTGAGCGCGTTGAGCCGGTCGGGCCGGACGAAGGTGAGCGTGGCGATCCCGTCGTCGACCACGAGGTCGAAGTGCTCCCAGTCGCCGGTGAACGGTGCGCTGGCGCGAAACGTCATGGTGGTCAGCTCCCTCCGCCGTCGAGCACCAGGCTCTGGCCGTTGACCGCCGCCGCCAGATCGCTGGTGAGGTAGGTCACGGTCGCGGCGACCTCCGCCGGGGTCACGAACCGTCCGAGCGGGACCTGCTCGCGGAGCGCGTCGCGGGCCTCGTCCACGGACCGGCCGGTTCGTCCCGCGATCCGTTGCACGGCGGAGTCGGTCATGTCGGTGTCCACGTAGGTCGGGCATACGGCGTTGACCGTCACGCCGGTGCCCGCGACCTCGCTGGCGGCGACGCGCACGAGGCCGATCGCGGCGTGCTTCGACGCCGCGTACGCGCCGACGTAGGGCGCCCCGCGCAGGCCGGCGGTCGATGCGATGACCACGGCACGACCCCAGCCGCGCTCCCGCATGCCGGGCAGCACGGCGCGCAGCGTGGTGAGGACCGCGACCGTGTTGATCTCGAGGTGGTGGCGCAGGTCGTCCGCGCTCGTGCGGTGCAGTGGGGCCGTCGACGCGACACCGGCGTTGGCGACCACGATGTCGACGGTGCCGACGGACCGCAGAAGCGTGGACAGGCCATCCTCGTCGGCGACGTCGCAGACGGCCGGGTCGACGTCCCACCCGTGGCCGTCGGCAGCGGCCACGAGCGGCTCGAGGGATGCGGTCGAGCGCGCCGTCGCGACCACCGACGCGCCGGTCGCCGCGAGCGCTTCGACGATCGCGCGGCCGATGCCGCGGCTCCCGCCGGTCACGACCGCGCGGGGCCGATCGGGGGCCGGGCCGGGACCGGGTGACGGACGACGATCAGCCATCGGCGTACAGCTCCCGTGCGATGATGCTGCGCTGGATCTCGGAGGCGCCCTCGTAGATCCGCAACGACCGGACCTCCCGGTAGAGCTCTCCGACGACGCTGCCGGCAACCAGCCCGGACGCGCCGTGGAGCTGGACCGCGTCGTCGACCACGCGCTGCGCCACCTCGGTGGCGTGCAGCTTGGCCATCGCGGCCAACCGTGTCGACGGGGCGTCGGCGTCCAGCGCCGCTGCGGCCTCGTACACGAGCAGCCGGGCCGCCTCGATGGCGGTTGCCGCGTCGGCGAGCCGGTGGCCGACGGCCTGGAGGTCGCGCAGCCGACCCCCGAACGCCTTGCGTCGCTGCGTGTGGTCCAGGGCCTCCTCGAGGGCCCGCCGGGCGATCCCGGTGGCGGCCGCACCGACGCTGGGGCGGAACAGGTCCAGGGTCCGCATGGCGACGCGGAACCCCTCGTCGACCTCGCCGAGCAGCGCGTCGCGACCGACCGGCACGCCGTCGAAGGTGAGCGTGCCGAGCGCGTGCGGGGCGACGAGGTCGATCGGCTCGCCCGACAGCCCGGGTGCGTCGCCCGGCACGGCGAAGGCGCTGACCCCCTTCGCGCCGGCGCCGGCCGTCGTGCGTGCGAAGACGGTGTAGACGTCGGCGTCGGGCGCGTGGGAGATCCAGGTCTTGGTTCCTGACAGCCGCCAACCGTCCCCGTCGGGGTCGGCCCTGAGCTCGAGCGCGCCGGCGTCCGACCCGGCGCCTGGCTCGGACAGCGCGAACGCGGCGACGGCCTCGCCGGCGGCGACCGCCGGGATCCAGCGTGCGGCCAGCTCAGGCGGTCCCGACTGGAGGATCGGGTAGGCGCCGAGCCCCTGCACCGCGAGGGTCGTCTCCGCGAGGGGCGACTCGGCCGCCATCGCCTCGCGCAGGACGCACAGCTCGGTGGCGGTCGGCCGGCCGGAGGCGCTGCCCCCGAGGTCGGTCGGGAACATGCGCGGCAGCACGCCCCGGTCGGCGAGGGCCCGCACGACCGCGCGGCTGACCCGGCCCGGCGTCGCCGCTGCGGCCACCGGCGCCAGGTCCGTGCGCGTCAGGTCGCGGACCTCGCCGTACAGCTCGCGCCGCAGCTCGGGCAGCAGCGTCATGGGCCGTCCCTTGCGGATGGACGGCAGCAACCGTAGTCCCTCACCCCCGATATGTCGCTTGCGTAACGACGGTGAGGATGGTGTGATGTATCGAAGCGCGGGCGGAGCACGCCCGACCGGTGGGGTGACGCCATGCAGGTGACGGTCATCGGCGGCGGACCCGGAGGGCTGTACGCGGCGATCCTGATCCGGCGTGCGTTGCCGGACGCGCGAGTCACAGTGCTCGAGCGCAACGCCCCCGACGACACGTTCGGCTTCGGGGTGGTGTTCTCCGCGGCCACGCTGGCCGAGCTCGAGGACGCCGATCCGGTCAGCTACGACCGCCTGGCCTCCGCGTGGGCGCGGTGGGATCCGGTCGAGGTGCGCTACCGCGGCGAACGCCTGCGGGCACACGGCAACCAGTTCGCCGCCATCTCGCGGCACGTGCTGTTGCGGCTGCTCCAGGAGCGGGCGGTCGAGGTGGGCGTCGACCTGCGCTTCGCCACCCAGGTCGGCGACCCGGCCGACCATCGCGACGTCGACCTCCTGATCGCCGCCGACGGGGTCAACAGCGCCACGCGGCGGCGGTACGCGCAGGTGTTCGAGCCCCGCGCCGTGGTCGAGGGCTCGACCTACATCTGGCTCGGCACCGACCGGGTCTTCGACGCGTTCACCTTCATCTTCGAACGCACCGAGCACGGTCCCTTCCAGGCCCACATCTATCCGTTCAGCCGCGAACGCAGCACGTTCATCGTCGAATGCCGCCGCGACGTGTGGCGGGCGGCCGGCCTCGACCAGGTGGACGGCTCCGCGCTGCCCCCCGGGGCCAACGACGACCACAGCATCGCGTTCCTCGCGAAGGTCTTCGACGACCATCTCGAGGGCGCCGGGCTGATCGGCAACAACTCGAGGTGGCTCGACTGGACCACCGTGCACAACCGCCGCTGGCGTCACGGCAACGTCGTGCTGCTCGGCGACGCGGCCCACACCGCCCACTTCTCCATCGGGTCGGGGACCAAGCTCGCCATGGAGGACGCGATCGCGCTGACCCAGGCGCTTCGTCGGCGGCCGGACCTCGACCAGGCGCTCGCGGCCTACGAGGCCGAGCGCCGACCGCAGGTCGAACGTGTCCAGCAGGCCGCCGCCGACAGCCTGTCGTGGTTCGATCGCTACCCGCGCTACCTCGGCGACGACGGTGCCGACGGGGCCGAGGGCTTTGCCGCCCCGATGTTCGCCTACAGCCTGCTGACCCGCAGCGCGCGGGTGGACCACGACAACCTGCGCCGCCGCGACCCTGCGTTCGTGCTCGCCGTCGATCGGTGGTTCGCCGAGCGGTCGGCCGGTGGCGACCACGACCGCCCGTGGCTGTTGCCACCGCCGCCGGCGCTGACCCCCGTCGCCGTCGGGCCGCTGCGGTTGAGGAACCGAACCGTGCTGGTGCCCGACGACCCCCAGGACGCCGAGGCCGGGGTCCCCTCACCGCGGTTGTCGGCGGCGGTCCGGGACGCCGCCGCCACCGGCGGCGCCGGACTGGTCCTGGCGCCGAGGCTGGCCGTGTCCGGGACCGGCCGCGCGACACCAGCCGACGCGGGCATCTACGCCGAGGAGCAGGTGAGCGCGTGGCGGGCCCTGCTGGCAGGACGCGGGGACGGCTGGGCACCGATCGGAGCCCAGCTGACGCACGCGGGCCCGCGCGCCTCCATGCGGCCGCGCCGCGAAGGCCTCGACCGCCCCCTGGCCGACGGCGGCTGGGAACGGGTCGCCGCCTCACCGCGCCCGTACACGCCCCGCTGCGACCCGCCGACGCCGCTCGACCCCGACCGGATGGAACGGCTGATCGGCGACTTCGCCGCCGCCGCGGAGGCGGCCGAGGCCGCTGGATTCGACCTGCTCGAGCTCGACGCGGCCCACGGCAACCTGCTCGCGAGCTTCCTGTCGCCGCTGACCAACGCGCGGGACGACGACTGGGGCGGCGAGGTGACGGGCCGGCTCCGCTTCCCCCTTGCGGTGCTCGACGCGGTGCGCGACGCCTGGCCCGCGTCCAAGCCCCTGAGCGTCCGGTTCTCGGCCAGCGACCGGGCACCCGGCGGCCTGGTGCCCGACGACGCCGTGACCATCGCCCGGCACCTGCGCGACCGTGGTGCCGACGTCGTCCACGTCGTCAGCGGCCACACCACCCGCCGCCACACCGGCGACTACACCCGCTGGTTCAACGCACCGGAGAGCGATCTGGTCCGAAACGGTGCCGGGGTGCTGACGCTGGTCGCCGGCGGGGTGGCGACGGTCCAGGATGCGGACCACCTGCTGGTGGGAGGACGCGCCGACCTGTGCGTCGTCGGTCCGCTGCCCGACGAGCCGGGTTGGCTGGGCCGACGGCGGCGCGACCCCCCACCCGACGGCCGCACCGGCGCCTGACGAGAGGAGCGCGACGTGGACATCGGCATCGGCCTTCCGTCTGCGGTCCCCGGGGTGCCCGGCGACGTCGTCGTCGACTGGGCCCGTCGTGCCGAGGCACGCGGCTTCGCCAGCGTGGCGTGCCTCGACCGGGTGCTCTACGACAACTACGAGCCCCTGGTGTCGCTCGCCGCCGCGGCGGCGGTGACCGAGCGCATCGAGCTGGTCACCTCGATCCTGATCGCACCGCTGCGCGAGACCACCACGCTCGCCAAGCAGGTGGCGTCGCTGGACGCGCTGTGCGGCGGACGACTCACGCTCGGTGTGGCGATCGGCGCCCGCGGCGACGACTACGACGTCAACGAGTTCGCCCGGGCGGGACGGGGGGAGCGTCTCGCTGACCAGGTCGAGCAGATGATCGCCCTGTGGGAGAAGGGCAGCGTCACCCCGTCAGCCGCGGTGCGCGAACGGCCACGGCTCCTGGCCGGGGGCCAGAGCGGGCCGGCGCTGGCGCGGATGGCGCGTGCGACGGACGGCTACCTCCACAACGGCGGCCCGCCGCGGACCTTCGCGCGCGCACTGGCCCAGGCCCGCGCCGCCTGGGCCGACGCCGGCCGACCGGCCCGGCCTCTCGGCTGGAGCATGGCCTACTTCGGACTCGACGAGGCGGCCGGCGCTGGTCGCGACTACCTGGTCGACTACTACGCGTTCACGGGGCCGTACGCGATCCGCATCGCCGACGACCTGATGACCTCCGCACTCGAGGTCCGCGAGGTCGTGCAGGGCTACGCCGACGCCGGGTGCGAGCACCTGATGGTGTTCCCGTCGGTCGCCGACCCCGACCAGATCGACCGCCTGGCCGACGCGCTGGGCTGGCAGTAAGGAGGATCGCGGCATGGCGTCAGCGCCGGAACGGCTCAACATCGCCGACCACTTCCTCACCGACCGGGTCCGTGAGGGCCGAGGAGACCGGGTCGCGCTGCGCCTCGACGATCGGCAGCTGACCTTCGCGCAGGTGAACGCGCTCGCCGACCGCTACGCGACGGCGCTGGTCGCGCTCGGCCTGCGGCCGGAGGAACGGATGTTTCTCGCTCTCGCCGACGGGCCCGACTTCGTGGGGGCACTGTTCGGGGCACTCAAGCTCGGTGCCGTCCCCGTCATGGTCAACCCGCAGCAGCCGGCCGACGCCTTCGCCGCCATCGTCGCCTACGCGCGTGCCCGGCTTGCGGTCGTGGACGCCGGCGCGGTCACCCTCGCCGAGGAGGCCGCAGGGCTCGCCGGCGTGGACCTGCCCCTGGTCGTGGCCCGACAGGGGGTGGGCGGCCACCCCGGAGTGGACGACCTGCCGGACGGGGGCACGTTCGACACCGTGCCGACACATCCCGACGACCCGGCACTGTGGTTGTTCTCGGGTGGGACCACCGGGACCCCCAAGGCCGTGGTACAGACGCACCGGTCGTTCGCCAACACGACCGAGCTCTACGCCGAGCGGGCGGTCGGCTACCGGGAGGACGACATCACCCTGTCGGTCCCCAAGCTGTACTTCGGGTACGCGACGGGCTGCAACCTGTTCTTCCCGTTCGCAGTCGGGGCGAGCGCCGTGCTGTTCCCGGACCGATCCACGCCCGACGCCGTCTTCGATCGCATCGCCCGCCACGCCCCGACCATCCTGGTCAACGTGCCGTCGATGATGACCGCCATGCTCGACCACCCCGAGGCGGGCCACCAGGACCTGTCGGGGCTCCGGTTCGCGACCTCCGCAGGGGAGGCCCTGCCGCCGGCCCTCTACGAGCGGTGGGTCGACACCTTCGGGGTGGAGGTGCTCGACGGGCTCGGCACGGCCGAGATGTGGCACATCTTCGTGTCGAACGTGCCCGGCGACGTCAGGCCCGGCACGCTCGGTCGCCCGGTCGACGGCTTCCGGGTCGAGGTGCGCGATGACGAGGGCGCTCGGCTGCCGCCCGGCGAGGTGGGCCAGCTGTGGGTGGCCGGCGATTCACGCGGGATCGGCTACTGGCGCAACATGCAGGGCACGAAGCAGGTGTTCCGCGGCGAGTGGGTGGTGACCGGGGACCTCGTGCGACAGGACGCCGACGGCTACATCACCTACGTCGGACGGGGCGACGATGCCATCAAGGTGAAGGGCAAGTGGCTGGTCCCCGCCGAGGTCGAGGGCGTGCTCTCGGCCCATCCTGACGTGACGGGCGCGGTCGTTGTCGGTGCCACGGATGCGGCGGGACTGCTCAAGCCAGCGGCCTTCGTGACCGTCGACCGACCCCGAGCCGGGCTCGAGGACGAGCTGCGCGCATGGGTGCGGGAACGACTCGACGCGTACAAGCACCCGCGGGCGATCGAGGTCGTGGACGAGTTCCCGCGGACGCACCTGGGCAAGGTGAACCGTACGGTGATGAAGGAGCGCGCCACGACACGGCTGGCGTCCGACGGTACCCGGGAGGACCGGCGTGAGCGATGAACAGGGCCTGTACTACTGGGACTACCTCCAGCTCGACCGGCTGCTCGACACCCAGCGCCTGGAGAGCGAGCGGCACGGCCAGCCGGCCCACGACGAGCTGCTGTTCATCATCGTCCATCAGGCCTACGAGCTGTGGTTCAAGCAGATCCTGTGGGAGCTCGATGCCGTCAACGCCACGATGAGCCAGCCGCGCATCGCCGAGCGCGAGATGTCGCAGGTGGTCGGACGGCTCGAGCGCATCACCGAGATCCAGCGCGTCCTGCTCGAGCAGCTGCCCGTGCTCGAGACCATGACGCCGCTGGACTTCCTCGACTTCCGCGACTATCTGGTTCCGGCCTCGGGCTTCCAGAGCGTGCAGTTCCGGCTCATCGAGAACAAGCTCGGTGTGGATCCCGACCATCGGCTCCACATCAACAGCCAGCCCTACACGGCCGTCCTGTCACCGGAGCATGCCGCCCAGATCGAGGCGGCCGCGCAGGAGCCGTCGTTGCTGTCCCACGTCGAGGACTGGCTCGAGCGCACCCCGTTCCTCCAGTGGGGCAGCTTCGATTTCTGGAGCGAATACCGCGCGGCGGTCCAAGACATGCTCTCGCGCGAGGAGGGCATCATCCGTGACGACGCACGGCTCGACGACGAGGGACGCGCCGAACAGCTCGCGTCCCACCAGGCCACGGTCGACACCTTCGAGACCGTCTTCGACGGGGATCGCTACGAACAGCTGCGCGAGCAGGGCGAGCGGCAGCTGTCGCACGACGCGTTCGTCGCGGCGCTGCTCATCACCCTGTACCGCGACGAGCCCGCGTTCCAGATGCCCCACCGGCTGCTGACGGCACTGGTCGACATCGACGAGGGTTTCACGGCCTGGCGTCAGCGCCACGCCCTGATGGTCCACCGCATGATCGGCAGCAAGATCGGCACCGGTGGGACGACCGGACACCGCTACCTCCAGCGGGCGGCCGAGCAGCACAAGGTGTTCCGTGACCTCTACGACCTCGCCACCTACTGCATCCCCCGCAACCAGCTGCCGACGTTGCCGCCCGAGGTCGCACGCCAGCTCGGATTCCGGTTCCACGCCGGCCCCGAGGACGTCCAGCACACCCCACCCGGGACGGAGTCGCGGTGACCGGGACGCTCGGCGCCCGCATCCGCAGCGACTTCTCCCGCTTCCTCGCGGCCGATCCGGCGCGACTCCACGCGGCCGCGCACAGCCACCACCCGTGGCCCGATGTCACCTTCCAGGCCCACGTGGCGGCCTGGCTCGATGCTGCCGAGCGACACGACCACAAGTGGGCTCACGTGTTCTCGACCGTGATCCCCGAGTTCCAGTCGCACGTCGCCGGTCGGTTGGGGCTCAGCGACCCGTCGACGATCGCGGTTGCTCCCAACACGCACGAGTTCGTGGTGCGGCTGCTGTCGTGCCTGTCCGTTCCCGGCACCCTCCCGTCGGGGTCGGTCGGGCCGGTGCGCATCCTGACCACCGACGCCGAGTTCCACAGCTTCACCCGCCAGGTGGACCGCCTCGAGGAGGACGGCCTGGTCGCGGTCCAGCGGGTCCCAGCCGAGCCGTTCGCGGACCTGCCCGACCGGCTCCGCGCCGCCACCGCGGCCGGAGGGCACGACCTGGTCTTCTTCAGCCAGGTCCTGTTCGACTCCGGGTACGTGCTGGGCGACCTCGCCGCGATCGTGGGGGCGGTGCCAGACCCCCGCACGCTGGTGGTGATCGACGGCTATCACGGCTACCTGGCCGTCCCGACCGATCTGGCCGCGGTCGAGGGACGGGCCTTCTATCTCGCGGGCGGGTACAAGTACGCGATGGCGGGGGAGGGGGCCGCGTTCCTCCACTGCCCGCCCGGCTACGCGCCGCGCCCCCCGGATACCGGCTGGTACGCCGGCTTCTCGGCCCTCACGACGGGATCGGGTGACCAGGTCGGCTATGCAGCCGACGGGTCGCGCTTCCTCGGGGCGACCTTCGATCCGAGCGGGCTGTACCGGGCCAACGCCGTGCACCGCTGGCTCGACGAGCTCGGCATCGACGTCGCGGACATCCATGCGCACGTTCGCACCCTCCAACGGCGCTTTGTCGACCTGGCCGCCGGGGAGCCGCGTCGCGAGGCGCTCGTCGCCGGGCTGCTGCCGCCCGACGTGGCCGCCGACCGGGGCAACTTCCTCACCTTCCGGGTCCCGGTCGCCGACCGGGTCGAGGCGCAGCTGGCCGAGCGCGGGGTGATCGTGGACCACCGGCGTGACCGGCTGCGGATCGGCTTCGGCTGCTATCACCGGCCCGACGACGTGGACGAGCTTTGGGTCCGACTCGACGCTGCCCTGCGGGCAGCCGACATCGCCAGGTCCTCCTGACCGGCAGGGACTACCGCACGGTCACGCTGTCGAGCCAGGTCGCGAGGATCGGCAGGGTCGGCCCCGTCGGGTCCACGATGGCGAAGTGGTCGCTGTCCACGTAGCGCAGCTCGGCGTGCTCGCCACCCCGCCGCGCGGCATCGGCAAACGTCTCGCTCTGGCGCGGCGGCACGATCGTGTCGTCGCTGCCGTGCAGCAGCAGCGTCGGCGTGTCGAGCGGGACCAGCCGCACCGGTGAGGCCAGCTCGTAGGCGTCCTCGGCGTGGAGGTCCAGGAACCGGTGGACGGCGTCGTCGCCGAGCCGGTCACGGGCGCCGGCTTCGAGGTCGAGCAGGCCCGCGAGGCAGGCGAGGGCGGCGGGGCGGATCCGCGGGGGCGCACCCGGGGCCACGTCGGGGAGCCGGTGCCGGGCGGTGCAGTACGTGGCGAGCTGGGCGCCGGCCGAGTGTCCGACCAGGGCGAGCCGTCCGAGGTCGAGGGTGTGGGACCGGGCGAGGTCGGCCACGGCGTCCACGGCCCGGCACGCGTCGTCGAGCGTGACTGTGAACCCCCCACCCGACGGTCCGAGCCGGCGGTACTCGACGTTCCATGTGGCCCATCCCCGGGCGG
>CAZSQF010000006.1:0-28913 GCA_964608935.1 uncultured Actinomycetota bacterium
TCGCCGCCCGCGACGTCGCGCTCATCCACGAGGGTCGCCGCTGGACCTACGGGCAGCTGGCCGAGCGGGTCGACCGCCTCGGCAACGCCCTGGCCGACCTGGGGGTGGGGGCCGGCGACCGCGTCGCCTACCTCGGGCCCAACCATCCGGCATTCGTCGAGACGATGTTCGCGGTCACGGCCCTGGGCGCCCTGTTCGTGCCGCTCAACACCCGGCTCGCCGGCCGCGAGCTCGGGTTCATGGTCGGGCATGCCGGCGCGGACACGTTCCTGTGGGACGGCCGGCTCGAGGATGCCGCCCGCGGGGTGGTCGCGACGGCCTCGCCGTCGCGGACCGTCGTCGTGGACGCCGAGGTGGACGCGAGCGTCGCGGAGCACGGCTACGAGCAACTGCTCGTCGCCGGGTCGGCGGACCACCTCGACGTCCCCGTATCACTCGATGCCGACGCGATGATCATGTACACGTCCGGCACGACGGGGCTGCCCAAGGGCGTGACGATCACCCACGCGAACATCACGTGGAACAGTTACAACGTGCTGATCGACGTGGACGTGTCCCAGGACGAGGTCACGCTCGTCAGTGCCCCGATGTTCCACACCGCAGCACTCAACCAGACGTTTCTCCCGACATTCATCAAGGGCGGCACCTCGGTGCTGGTGTCCGCCTTCGATCCGCAGGAGACCCTGGACCTCATCGCCGAGCACGAGGTGACCTGGATGTTCGGCGTCCCGGCGATGTTCCAGGCCCTCACGCAGGCGCCGGGCTGGGAGGAGGCGGACTTCTCCTCGGTGCGCGCCGTCGAGGCAGGTGGCGCACCCGTCCCCGAGGAGCTGATCCGCACCTACCAGGCCCGAGGGCTGACCTTCATGCAGGGCTACGGCATGACCGAGGCCTCCCCGGGCGTGCTGTTCCTGCGCGCCAGGGACAGCCTCACAAAGGTCGGCTCCGCCGGTACCCCCTGCTTCTTCACCGACGTCCGCGTCACCGACGACGACGGCCGTGACGTGCCGGTCGGCGTGCCCGGCGAGATCCGCGTGCGTGGCCGCAACATCATGCGTGGCTACTGGGAGGACGACGAGGCCACCCGGGCAGTGCTCGCCGAGGACGGCTGGTTCCGCACCGGTGACGTCGCCGTCAGCGACGAGGACGGCTGCCTCACGATCGTCGACCGGTTGAAGGACATGTTCATCTCCGGCGGCGAGAACGTCTACCCGGCCGAGGTCGAGAACGCCCTGCACGAGCACGGGGCAGTGGCCGACTGCGCCGTCATAGGAGTCCCGGACGAGCGCTGGGGCGAGGTCGGCCAGGCCTTCGTGGTCCTGCGCGAGGGACACCGGCTCGACGAGGACGAGATGCGCGCCTTCCTGGCCGAACGCCTCGCCCGGTACAAGATCCCCCGGTCCCTGGTGCTCGTCGACGCGCTCCCCCGCAGCGCGAGCGGCAAGCTGCTGAAGAAGGAGCTCTCCCCGGTCACCGACCGGCGTTGACCCGCAGGGTCCGTGCCAGCATCGGGGCGCCGACCACCGCGAGGAGCATGAAGGCGACCGAGGTCGCCACCAGGACCGGCGCCAGCCCGACCCGGGCGACGATCGCGATGCCGAGGCCCACCAGCGCCAGCGGCGGACGGACGCCGGTGAGCACCGCGATCCCGAGCAGAAGGCCCGCGAGGGCACTCGCGAGGCTCGCGACCGCCAGGGCCGCCACCCGACTGCGGTCGCTCCATGACGGCACCACAACCGCCGCGACCGTGGAGCCGATTCCGAACCAGGCCAGCAGGCGACCTGCGGCGCGACGTCGAGCTCCAGCCAGCCCTCCAGCAGGGGGACGCCCCCCTGGCTGATGAGTACGAGCCACAGCAGGGTGAGCGCGGCGGTGGCCGCCGCGACCCCGATCAGGCGGGAGCCACCCTGGCGGTGCACGGGAGGCCGGCTTCGCGCCGGCGCGCCTGCCACCCGGCCGTCGCGACCACGGCGGTGAGCACGATCGGGGCGAGGAAGCTGCCGGCGATCCGGGTCGAGGACTGTACGAGGCCGAGCGCGGTGATCATGCCGCCGACCAACACGCGCTGTCGGAGGCTGATCCGGGTGCCGACGAGCCGGCCTGCCGCGAGTCCGAGGGTCCACCCGACGGCGATCGCGAGGGGCAGCAGGCCGAGCGCGGCCGCGTCGACGCCGAAGGCGTCACCGATCCGATCGGCGAGGAACAACGGCGCCAGACGGTCGGTGAACAGGGCGCCGTAGATCAGGAAGCCGGCGACGACCGTCCGTGTGCCGGTGGCGCGCGACAGCATGGTCACGGGGATGTGTCGGCCGTCGACTGCGTGAGGACCGCGAAGCGCGCGCGGGCCGGGCTCTCGACGGCACGATAGGTCCCGAGGAACAGCTGACGGGCCGGCCGCCGCGGGAAGGGGTCGGGGAGGAGCTCGGCGGGCAGGTCGGGATCGTCGCGTACGAGCCCACGCCAGTCGTCGACCAGTTCGGTGCGTCCGACCAGGGCACGTGACGGGGTGACGCGTCCGGCGGTCGCGTCGGCGTGGAACCGTGCGTGGCGGGCGCGGAACTCGTCGTACCGCCGTGCGAGGGTCGCGAGGTCCCAGGTGGCGCGCAGGCGCCCGTCGGCGTCCGGGAGGATCCGCAGGTCGGCGGTGCGCACGACGAAGGCGTTCGCCACCCCGAGCTCGTCCAGCTGGTCGCGCACCTGGGCGACCCGGTCGTGCGGGGTGACCCAGGTCGCGTCGAAGATCGGCGCGAAGGTGAGCCATCGCAGACGTGCGCGAAGCAGGCGGCGCGTCGTCGGCTCTGTCCCGGACAGGGAGAAGGCCACCAACGTCCAGGCGCCGTCCCAGTCGGCCTCCTCGCCGGCGGCGAAGATGCGGCGGGCGCCGCGGACGAGGACCCGCCAGGCGTCGTCGGTGAGGCCGTAGCTGGTCCGGCGTCCGTCGCGGTGTCGTTCGAGCACTTCCCGCTGGGTCAGGCGACTGAGGGTCGCGCGCGCGTTGGCGGCGGTGATCCCGAAGTCGGCCAGGACCCGGACCAGCGCGGCCGACGGCACGGGTGGCTGTTCAGGCGTCCAGTAGTCACCAAACAGCGTCACGAGGAGGCGTTGGGCCCGGGAACGCCCGACCCGTCGGCCCGGTGGGGACGCGGCTGCGTCCCTGTGGGACGGCGGCCCCCCTCGCGTCGACATCCCGATCTCGGCTTTCCGGCTCGACGGTCGCTCGACGGTCGGGCAGCCGCGTGCCCGCCACGGCGATGCATGACATTATTGCGACGAACGATCACACTAGCGCAGAGCGCTTCGGTGCCTGGTACCCGGCTCCGGCGCGTGCCTGCCTATCCTCGCCCCCGCCGCGGGGCGCGCGGCCGTTCGTCGATGGAGGGCACATGACCGGGGTCGTCACGGATTCCGATGCGGCCGCGACACCGCCGCAGCGGTCGTACCGCCTCGGCCATGCTCGATCGAAGCGGTTGCTCGTGACGCTGCTCGGCGACTTCTGGGAGGAGGGTCGCCCCCCGATCCCGTCGGCGACGTTGGTGCGGCTGCTCGAGGAGTTCGGGATCGCGCCCGCCAACGCACGGGCCGCGCTGAGCCGGCTCACCCAGCAGGAGATGCTCACGCGGACGAAGCAGGGCCGTCGCACGAGCTACGCACCGACCGAGCACGCCATGCGCACCCTGGACCGCGGCGCCCAACGCATCTTTCGCCGCTCCGGTGCCGGCCGCTGGGACGGGACCTGGACCCTTGTCGCGTTCTCCCTCCCCAGCGATGACGGCGATCTGCGTCGCCTGCTGCGGGCGAGGCTGCGATGGCTGACCTTCGCGCCGATCTTCGACGCGACCTGGGTCACCCCGCACGACCGGGTCGCCCAGGTGCGCGACCAGCTGGACGAGCTCGGGATCGGTGACGCGATCGTCCTGCGCAGCCGCGACGTCGAGCTGTTTCCCGGTGGGCGCGAACGACTCGACCAGGCCTGGCGCCTCGATGAGCTCGCCGAGGGCTACGAGGCCTTCCTGGACCGTTACCAGGAGCTCGGCCAACGTGCGGCCGCCGGTGACGTCACCCCGGCCGAGGCGCTCGTCGGGCGAACCGAGCTCGTCGACGACTGGCGCCGACTGGTCGGGGACGACCCGGATCTGCCCGATGACTTCCTGCCGGCCGGGTTTCCCCGTGAGCGCGCCCGGGCCCTGTTCCTCGAGACCTACGAGGCGTTGACGGTGGGGGCGCGGGCGCGTTTCGAGGAGCTGGTGGACGACGCCCGCGCCTGACCACCGTCGGGCGGGACGCGTCAGCCGGTGCCGATCGTCTGGGCCGCCGCGAGCCTCGGCTTCAGGGGCGTGCGACACAACGCGTGCAGGAAGCAGGTCTGCTCGCCCATGTCGACCAGGGTCCGGGCGAAGTCGTCGTCCTCCTCGGTGTCCAGGTAGACGTGCGTCTCGACCGGGTCCGCCTCGCCCGCGACCCCGGTCGCACCCGAGGCGCCCCCGATGGAGAAGTGGGTGTCCTGGATGATCCGGTAGCGGTTCAGCTGCTTCTTCGTGATCGCCGCGTAGCGCCCGAACTGGGTCATGTAGCAGAACGCGACGCCGGCCGAGATCAGCGTCGCCGCGTCGGGGGCGCGGGGCTCGGCATCCCCTTCCCGCTCGGCCGACCGGAAGCGGAAGTTGGAGCCGACGGGCTGGAACAGCTGGACGTCGATGTCCTTGACTCCGTCCGGATCGAACGTCCCGGTGCCCCGGACGTGGAGCGTGCGCTTCTGCTCGGCCTGGAGGCTCGAACCAGACCCGCCCTCGCCCGCGACGTGCTCGGCCCGTCCCCCGATCTGCATCAGCTCGTCGGCGGCCTCGGGCCCGTCGACGGGTACCTCGTCGTAGCGGTCGGCCGCGTCGGGCAGCGGTGGACGGTCGAGCGGTGCGACCCGGTCCGGCTCGAGCTGCCGGCCGTTGTGGGTGAGGGTGAACAGGCTCGTGTGCTCCCCCCTGAGCAGCCCGTTGAGGGGCGAGGCGTCGACGGCGTCCGCGGCGAGGTTGCGCACGTCGTCTTCGCCCGCCTCGGTGGCGAGCTCCACCCGGACGTCGGGCGGCAGTGCCCCGCCGACCATGGTGCCCCGGATGGCCGAGCCCTCCATCGTGTACCGGTTGTCCAACACCAGGCGCACGTCGTCCACGCCGACCGAGCGTTGCTCGGCGAGGGCCATGACCTCGTTCAGGTACGAAACCACCATCCCGGCGTTCAGGAAGGCGAGGGGGAAGGGCGCCTCGTCGTAGCCGGCGAGGTAGGGCCCCTCGTCGCTGACCAGCCGCCAGCCAGGACCACCCTCGCTCGAGACGACCAGCGCCTCCTTTTGCATGCCCGCCAGCGAGCGCACGTAGGTGCGGACCGCGACGTCCCGTCGCGGCTCCGGCGCCTCGAGCTGATAGGCGGCCGGGTCGCCGAACGCGAAGAAGCGCGGCCGCTCGTCCTTCCCGAGGATGTTCTCGCTTGCCATGTCGATCTCCTCCGGTCGTGTCACGAAAGGTCGTGGGGGCGAGTGCGACCGACGGGTCAGGGGGACGGGGCGGTCACCTGCGGGCGTCCACGAGGAAGGTGGCGAGGTCCGGGAAGACGATGACGAGGATGATGGCCAGCGCGAGCGTGAACCAGAAGGGCGTGACGCCCTTGAACACCTTCTCGAGCTTGATGCCGGTGAGCCCGCTGACGACGAAGGTGATCAACCCGACAGGCGGTGTGAGCAGCCCGGTGAGCAGCATCATGATCGTGAGCACCCCGAACCAGATGCCGCTGAACCCGAGGCCGATGACGATCGGGTAGGTGACGGGGGTCATGATCACGAGGATCGCGAGCTCGTCCATGAAAGCGCCGAGCACGAAGTACACGAGGAAGATGATGCCGACGATCAGGGCCGGCGCAAGCTCGAGGCTGCCGACCCAGGTGCCGAGCTGGCGCGGTAGCCCGGTGATGGACAGGAAGAAGCCGAAGATCTTCCCGCCGATCACCAGCAGGAAGATCATCGCACTCGTGCGGATGGTCCGGCTGACCGCCTCGCTGAACCCGTCCCAGGACAACCGACGGGTGACCAGGCCGTAGATCAGCGAGAGGAACGCGCCCACGGCACCGGCCTCGGTCGGGGTGAACACCCCGAGGTAGATGCCGCCCATGCTGATGCCGAAGATCGCGGGCACCGCCCAGATGAGACCGATGGCCCGCAGCTTCGACAGGTCGGGCTTCTCCGCCGTCCGTCGGGCCAGTGACGGCTTGAACACGACCAGCAGGTGGGCGGTGCCCATCAGCATGAGCGCGGTCATCACCCCCGGCACGATCGCGGCGAGCAGGATCCCACCGATCGATTCCTCGGTGAGCACCCCGTAGAGGACGAGCACGGCGCTCGGCGGGATGAGGGCGCCCAGGGTGCCACCCACGGCCGTGCATGCGGCCGACAGGCCGTCGTCGTACTCGTACTTGCGCATCTCGGGGACCGCGACCGCGGACATGGTCGTCGCCGACGCGACGGCGGAGCCGCTGACGGCGCCGAACAGCGCCGACGCCCCGACGGTGGCAACCGCGAGGCCTCCCTTCAGCCGCCACAGGTAGACGTCGAGCGCACGGTAGAGATCCTCCCCGAGCCTGGACTGGGCCAGCAGCAGGCCCATCAGGACGAAGAGCGGGATCACGCTGAGGCTGTAGCTGGCGGCCTGCTGGAACCCGTCGGACCCGAGGCGGGCCAGCGCCGCCTGAGGGTTCACGACGAGCGCATAGCCGGTGATGCCGACCGCCATCATGGCCAATGCGACCGGTACGCGGGCCGCCAACAGCAGGAGCAGGACGACGAAGGCGAGGACCCCGATCAGCTCCGGTGACATCAGCGGTCTTCGCCACGGGTGCGACGCATCGAGTTGATCGCCGTGTCGAGCAGCGCCAGCACGAACATGATCGCACCGAAGACGGCGACGAGCGCGAAGGGCGCCATCGGGATGCCTCGGGTCGGGGTGGTGTAGCCGCCACCCTCGAGAACGCCCGAATAGGTGTAGAGGCGGTGGGCGAGGAAGGCGACCAGCACGATGCCGAAGACCGACACCAGCGCGTTGAGCACCAGCTGGATCCCCCGGCGAAGGCGGGTGTAGATGATGTCCACCGAGATGTGGTCACCCTTGTGCTCCGCATAGGCGAAGCCCAGGTAGATGATGATGACCATCGCGAGCTGGGTCAGCTCGACCGTGCCCTGGAAGGGCCGGTTGAAGAACCGGCGACCGACGACGTCGATCACGGTCAGGAACATCAGCCCGACCACGGTCGCCCCGGCGATCCAGTGCATCCACCGGTTGACACGCCGTATCCACCCGAAGATCACACCGAGGCGTCCCCCCGGCGTCGCCGCCTCGTCGGGCGTGTCGTACGAGCCGTCGGGTCGGCCCTGGTCCATGCGCTCCCGCTCCTCCTCGACCGCGACCTCTCGGCCCTCGAGGCCGCGAGGCGTTCGTCTGCTCGCGCGCCGGTGTCGGGGCCGGGCCGCCGACGAGCAGACCCGGCCCCAACGTGACGTCGGTCAGCAACCGAACGCTACTACCCGGCGAGCTCCAGGAGCCGGTCGTACATCTCCTGGGCGGGCGCACCCGCAGCTTCGGCGTCGGCCAGCCACTGCTCGACGACGGCCTCACCGGCCTCGTGCCACACCGCGAGCTCGTCGTCGCTCAGCTCGATCAACTCGATGCCGTGCTCGGGAAGCTCGGCGATGACCTCGTCGTAGATCCGGTCGTAGGCCTCCGCCGCCCACATCGACATGTTGCGCTGGGCGACCGAGTTGACGATCTCCTGCTGCGACTCGGACAGCTGGTCCCACGAGGCCTGGTTGACCACGAGGAACTGCGCCGCGACGTAGCAGTTGCACACCACACCGTAGTCGAGGACGTCGAACAGGCCGAAGCTGCGCAGCGCCGTGGCCGCCGTCATCAGCCCGTTGATGACCCCGCGCTCGACGGAGTCGTACATCTCCGGGGCCGGCATTCCCACCGGCGAGCCGCCCATCTCCGTGATCAGGGCGTTCTGGAGGGGTCCGGGTGCCCGCAGTGTCAGGCCGGTGAGGTCGTCGGTGGCAGGCTCGTCAGCCAGCCACAGGTCACCCACGTCGTGGACCCACAGCCCGAGCACGTGCACGTCGCCGTACTCCTCCTGGAACTCCGGGAACTCCTCGTAGAGAGTCCAGAGCACGTCGGTGGCGTGCTGCGCCGAATCGAACAGGTAGGGCAGCTCGATGATGTCGGTGATCGGGAAACGCCCCGCGGTGTAGCCCTGCAGGGCCCAGCCGAGGTCCTGCGCCCCGGCCACCGTGTTCTCGTACATGGCGTCACCGGCTCCGAGGCCGCCACCGGGCACGATCTCGATCGTGACGGTGCCGTTGGTGCGCTCCTCGATCTCCTCGGCCATCGGAATGATGGCGTTCACCGCCACCAGGTGCTGTTCGGGGAAGGGGTGGCCCAGGGTCAGCGTGACATCGGGTCCGTCGACCTCAGCCGCCTCGTCCGGCTCCTCCTCGGGCTCCTCCTCGGCGACCTCGTCCGGCTCGTCGGCCGGTTCGTCGGCCACCTCCTCGGCGCCGTTGCATGCCGCGACGAGCAGCGCGATGACCGCGAGCAGCCCGACGTAGCGGTACAGCGTCTTCCGTCTCATGTGCGTACTCCCTCTCCGTGTGACCGTCGGCGGCAGGCATCTCGCTGCCGGCCGCGCTCCCGATCGTGGCCCGGCAGCGATCGCGCCGGACCGGCTGTCGCACCCCGTCGGATCGCGGGATGCGTCGTCTCCGAAGGCAGCACCGACGCCCTGCCGGTGCGGCCCCTACCCAAGTCTGCCGACATGTCTCTCGCAATCCTCCTTGCCGGGAAGGCGTGCCACCCCGTCACCTCGCGCCGTGACGTGCCGTCCCTGCCGGCGCGGCACGTCGCTCCTGACGTGCCCACACGCCGGTCAGGACGACAGCGACGAGATAGACGACGGTCAGGGCCGTCCAGCCAACCGCGTAGGTTCCGGTCCAGTCGGTCACCGCCCCGAAGGCGACCGGCCCGATGCCGAAGCCGAGGTAGAGGCCAAGGGCCAGTACCCCGGATGCGCGCCCGAGCTCCGGGAGCTCGACGTTGCGCACGACCGCCATCATCGTCACCACGTTGGCCGCCAACGCGGTGAGTGCATGGACGACGACGCCGACCCACACCAAGACGGGAACCGCGTGAGCGAGATTGAGGAGCGTGGCGGCCAGCATCCCGCCGACCGCCAGGACCGCCAGGGGGCGATGCGCCGTCGCGACACGCTCCGCGAACCGACCCCAGCCCATGCGCGAGACGACGCCGACCCCGCCGAGCACCCCCGTGGTCGCGCCGGCCAGCACCGCACTCAGCCCGACCGCTTCGAAGGCGTACAGCGGCACGTAGACGTTCGTTGCCTGCAGGCCCGCCCCGATCAGGACGCTGTAGGCCGCCAGCCACCACACCCCTGCCGGCAGGGGTCGCCGGTCGCGGCGCCCGCGCGGGGAGGGGCCATCCACGGTCGGCGGTTCGCGCAGCACGAGCAACACCAGGACGAGGCCGACGAGCGCGACCGTCGGCATCGTCAGCGTCGCTCCCCGCCACCCGAGCGCCACGGCCAGCAACGGCAGACTGGTGCCGGCGATGAACTGGCACAGCTGCACACCGGACTGCTTCACGCCCATCGTCAGGCCGCGCTGCCCGGCCGGTAGCTGTGTCGCGATCGCCTGGTTCGTCACCGGGTTCGACAGCGCCTGTGTCAGACCCGCCAGGACGACGGCGATCAGGAGCGCCGCGTAGCCGGGCGAGAGCCCGATCCCCGCCAGCGAGGCCCCGCCCAGCAAGAACAGCGTGACGAGCACCCGGCGGGGCGGGAACCGGTCGATCGCGCCACCGCTGACCACCGACAGGCTCGCCGTCACGAGGAAGGAGGCCGTCGCCAGCGCTCCCAACTGGGTCCGGCTGATGCCGAGGTCCTGGGTGATGGCGGGTGCCAGGGCCGACAGCGCGTAGATCACCAGTGGGCCGATGCCCATCGCCAGCGCGAGCATCCCGCCGAAGGCGATCCGCCACCCGAGGGGTCGGACCGTGGGTGTCGATGGCACCATCCAGCCTTGGCACTCCCTGGTCGGACGGCTCCACCGCACTGGCGTACGGGGCCGGCATGGAGAGGGTTCCCTCCTCCGTTGACCGGTGCGAACCGGCCGGTCTCAGCGTCGCCGTGTCGTCGGGGGCGATAATGGGGTCGTTCGCACAGTGAACGAGAGTTCGCTCAGCGACCACATCCTACGACCCTGGTCCGAGGAGCGTCAAGTGTGGCTGTACAAGGTGTGCATGATGGCATCGGTCGGCACGCCCGGCCGGGAATAGTTGACGCGTCATGTGAGTTAGATGAAGTGTCAACTATAAACCCGAGCCTCTGGAGGCTTGTCATGACCACCACCGCACTCGAGACCCTCACCGGCCGCTACACCCTGGACCCGAGCCACAGCCGCATCGGCTTCGTCGCCCGGCACGCCATGGTCACCAAGGTGCGTGGCCACTTCACCGAGCACGAGGGATCCGGCTACTTCGACCACGAGGACCCCACCAACTCGACGATCGAGCTGACCATCCAGGCGGACAGCATCGACACCAACAACGCCGACCGTGACGCGCACCTGCGCAGCAACGACTTCCTGGACATGGAGAACCATCCGCACATCACCTTCGTGTCGACCTCGGTCGAGCGTGTCGACGAGGACGTCTACCGGGTGGTCGGTGACCTCACCATCCGTGGTGCCACCAGGCCCGTCGCGATCGACTTCGAGTTCACCGGCGGCGCCGTCGACCCCTACGGCAACCAGCGCATCGGCTTCGAAGGCCGCACGACCATCAACCGCCGGGACTGGGGTGTGAACTGGAACGCCGCGCTCGACGCCGGCGGGGTGCTCGTCAGCGAGAAGGTCACGCTCGTTTTCGACGTGTCGGCGATCCGCAACGAGACCGCCTGACCGCATGGCAACGGCGACGGTGCCGGGCCGCGGTCAGGCCCGCACCGGCGCGTTCAGCCGTTCCACGATCGCCTCGCACACCCGTGCGAGGTCGGTCACGTCCTGCTCGTCCAACGCGTCGAACACCAAGGAGCGCACCGCCTGCACGTGGCCGGGGGCGGCGGCCCGCACCTGTGCCCAGCCGTCCTCGGTCAGCACCGCATTGGTGGCCCTGGCATCGTCAGGGCACGGGGCGCGGGTCACCCAGCCCCGCTGTTCGAGTCGGGTGACCACATGCGACAGCCGCGACAACGACGCGTTGGCCTGGGCCGCGAGCTGGCTGAGCCGGAGCGTGCGGTCGGGCGCTTCGCTCAGCAGTGCGGTCACCCAGTATTCGAAGTGGCTCATGCCGGCGTCACGCTGCAACTGCCGTTCGAGCTCGGTCGGCAGCTTGAGGATCACCGCTGCGAGGCGTCGCCAGGCCCGTTGTTCGTCAGCGTCCAACCAGCGCGGCTCGTCCATGGCCACAGGCTAGCCCGACCCTTGACCTCTCAACCGAAATCCGACCCGACGCGACACACCCCCGTCCGTCCATCACAATCGAGCCCATCATGACCGCCCGCATGCCCGCACTGTTCATCAGCCACGGCGCCCCGCCGTTGGTCGACGACGCCACATGGGTGGATCAGCTGCAGCAGCTGGCCACCGACCTGCCCCGCCCGAAGGCCATCCTGATGGTCTCGGCCCACTGGGAGGCCGCGCCGCTGATGCTCGGCGCCACCGAGCCCGTGCCGCTGGTGTACGACTTCGGCGGGTTCGCGCCGAGGTATTACCGGGTGACCTATCCCGCGCCGGGCGCCCCGGCCCTGGCCGACCAGGTCGAGGCCCTGGTGCCCGACACCGAGCACGTCGTGCGCACCGACCGCGGTCTGGACCACGGCGCCTACGTCCCGCTGACGGTGATGTATCCGCACGCCGACGTGCCGGTGCTGCAGATGTCGATGCCCACCCTCGAGCCCGACCGGCTGCTCGAGCTGGGGCGGCGGCTCCAACCCCTGCGAGACCAGGGCGTGCTGGTCATCGGCTCCGGGTTCACCACCCACGGCCTGCCGTTCCTGACCCGCGACCACTGGCTGTCGCCCTCGACACCCGCGCCGGGATGGTCGCGGGAGTTCGACGAGTGGGCCCGCGAGACCCTTGCTGCCGGTGACGTCGAGACGCTCGCGGCGTTCCGGGACAAGGCCCCCGGCATGCCCTTCGCCCACCCGACCATCGAGCACTTCGCCCCTGTGTTCGTCGCACTCGGTGCGTCCGCCGATCCCGAGACCCCGCCCACCCAGTCGATCGACGGCTTCTGGATGGGGTTGGCCAAGCGTTCCTTCCAGGTCGCGTGACCTGGAGCGGTCAGGCGAGGTCGGCTGGCCGCCACAGGTTGACGCCGCCCTCCGTCGCGTACCGGTCGATCTCGGTCAGCTCCTCGTCGTCGAAGGCGAGGTTGTCGAGCGCCTCGACGTTGTCCTCCAACTGGCTGACGGTGCTGACCCCGATCAGCGCCGACGTGACCCGCGGGTCGCGCAAGGACCACGCCAGGGCCATCTGGGCCAGGCTCTGGCCCCGACGTTGCGCGATCTCGTGCAGGGCTCGCACCTTCGCGAGGTTGTCCTCGTTGACGTAGGCGGGATCGAATGAGTCCGCCTCGACCCGGGCGGCCCGCGACGAGCTCGGGATGCCGCCGAGGTACTTGTCCGTCAGCAGCCCCTGCGCCAGCGGGGAGAACACGATGCAGCCAACCCCACGGTCGTCGAGCGTGTCGAGCAGCCCGTCCTCCTCGATCCAGCGGTTCAGCATCGAGTAGGACGGCTGGTGGATGAGCAGCGGCGTGCCGAGCTCGTCCAGGATCCTGATCGACTCCCGGGTCGCCGCCGACGAATATGACGAGATGCCGACGTAGAGCGCCTTGCCCTGGCGAACGGCCGCGTCGAGGGCGCCCATCGTCTCGTCGAGAGGCGTGTCGGGGTCGAAGCGGTGCGAGTAGAAGATGTCCACGTAGTCGAGGCCCATGCGGGCCAGGCTCTGGTCGAGGCTCGCGAGGAGGTACTTGCGCGAGCCGCCGTCGCCGTAGGGGCCGGGCCACATCGGGTGTCCCGCCTTGGTCGCGATCACGAGCTCGTCGCGGTACCCGGCCAGGTCGGTGGCGAGGATGCGCCCGAAGCGCTCCTCGGCGGCACCTGGAGGGGGGCCGTAGTTGTTGGCCAGGTCGATGTGGGTGATGCCCAGGTCGAAGGCACGCCGCACGATGTCACGCTGGGTCTCCAGGGCGTCGCCCGTCCCGAAGTTGTGCCACAGCCCGAGCGAGACGGCAGGAAGCTTCAGCCCACTGCTGCCCGTTCGCCGGTAGGGCAGGACGTCGTAGCGGTCGGGATCCGGGGTGTGAGTCATCTCGATGCCTTCATGCGTGGCTCGGGTGGTCGTTCAAGGTGAGGAGGCGGCGAGGGTTGTCCACCAGGATCGTGTGCACGAGGTCGTCTCCGGCCGCGTCCCTGATGCGCGAGACGAACCGGTCGGGCAGGTAGGCCATACCCGGCAGGCCGCCGTGGGCACGGAACGAGCTCCGCCGGGCGACGTCACCACCGAGCAGGAGGCGATCGGCACCCCCTCGTTCGGCGACCTCGAGCAGGCAGTCGATGAGCACGCTGTCGGGCCAGTACTTGGCCCGGCCGGCTCCGTCGTACCCGAGATAGACACCGGCCGCAGCGAGCTCGGCGTGCAGCCCTGGGTCGGGGTTGCGGTCGAGGTGGGCCAGCGCGAGGCGGTCGGCCGGCAGGCCCGCGTCGGCCAGGACCGCCACTGCCTCCCAGGCGGCGGTGCCGAGCTCGAGGTGGCAGACGACGCCGACGCCCGTCTGCCGCTGCGCCTCGGCGGCGGCCGACAGCATCCGGCGCTCGAAGTCGCTGATCGACCAGTAGCCGATGCCGACCTTGATCACGCCGGCACGGACGTCCGTCGACGGGCCGTCGATGCCGTCCCCGTCCGCGCACCCGACGACGATGTCGCGGGTGAACCGGTCGACCAGGGCGTCGGTGTCGAGGTCGCGCACCCTGTGGTCGGGCGGGTAGTGCGCCTCCCGGTGCACGCCGGTCGCGAGGATCACCTTCATGCCCGTGCGTTCGGCGATCGCCGCGACACCGCGTGGATCTCGACCACAGCCGATCGGTGTCAGCTCCACCAGCGCGTCGATACCGGCAGCGCGCAAGGACGCCGTCTCCTCGGCGGAACGGTTGACGTCGGACAGCTCGTCGCCGGGCAGCAGCGGGGAGTGCATGAGCAGGTGTTCGTGATAGTCCGTGCGCGCGAGCTCGGACGCCGGGAGGTCACCGAGCACCGTGCGCACCACGTCCGGTGTCGCCCCCGTGGACGGGTCGGCCTGCGCGGTGTCCCTCATCGACGCACCGCGCCTGCGACGTCGGACAGCCGGTCGATGGTCGTCTCGTCCAGACCGAGATCGAACACCTCGTCGATCACCGCCGTCCAGCCGTAGACGAAGTAGCGCCATCCGTCCTCGATGACCAGGCCGCGTTCCTGCTGCTGGGCGCGCGCCTGATGGAGGAAATCGAGCTCGCCGCGATAGTTGATCTCCCAGGCGAGCCCGCGCTCCGGAAAGCTGCCGGCGTCGGTGATGGGGGAACCGGGTCGGTCCTTGCCCATCCCGGTGGCGTTGATGACGAGCGACCCCGGCGGCAACGCCCCCATCAACCGGTCGTTGACCAGCGGGTCGGCATTCGAGATGTAGGCGAACTCGGGCGCGGGATCGGGTGCGTCCAGCCGCTTGAGGACCTCCTGGCACGTGTCGAGCCGGGCCTGGCGCCGATTGACGAGGGTGATGCGTCGCGCCCGGTCGCGGGCGTCTGGTCGGGTGGCGAAGTAGATCGAGATCGCCAGGCCCGATCCGCCGGCGCCGAGGCACAGGACCTCGGCGCCATCGGCAAAGTGGTGTCGCGGCACGAACGCCTCGAGGGACTGGCCGGCAGTGACGGGGTCCTTGGCGTGCCCGCGCAAACGACCGTCCCGTTTGGAGATGCACGAGATCTCACCCGCCAGCGTCGCAAGGGGATCGAGCTCGTCGAAGAGGTCGTCGGTGGCCTCGAGGAGTCGTACCTTGTGGGTCGTGACCAGGGCGCCGTGGTGGTCGGGGTCGGCGGCGATGTCGCCCACGACGTCGCGATAGCGTTCCGGCGGGCTGTCGATCGGGAGGTCGACGGGGTCGAGGCGGACACCGTCCAGGCCGAGCTCCCGCGCCCAGGCCGGGAACACCCGGTTGATGGACGACTGACTGGCCGTCACCCCGATGAACCCGAACCGGCTCGTGTCGGCATGTGAGGCACCCGAGCTCATCCCCCTCCCTTTCGTGCTGCCGGCTCGGGGCCGCTCCTCGAGGCCCCGGCCCGGCGCGCCGCCGTCTTCTTGACGCTACCGCGCGCCCGACGTAATGTCATCCTGTACGGTCAGGATGTCCGGTCAGGACGCGGAGCCTGCCCGGCAACGCGCCGACGGGAGCGGTAGGGGAGGACGCCGTGAGGACCGCCATCGTCACGGGAGCGACCAAGGGGATCGGCCGCGCGGCTGCGATCGCGCTGGCCGACGATGGTTGGTGGGTGCTGGCGACCGGTCAGGACCCCGACGACGGTGCCGAGGTCGAAAAGCAGCTCCAGGAACGCTCCGGGGGGCGCTTCCACGCCGCCGATCTCACCGCGGACGGCGCCGTGGAGCAGCTGGTTGCAGGTGCGCTCGACGACACGGGCACCCTCGACTGCCTCGTCAACAACGCCGGCGTCCACCACGTCGCCTCCGTGGCCGACACCACGGCTGCCGTCTACGACCGGCTCATGGACCTCAACCTCCGCGCGGCCGTGCTTCTCGCGGCGGCAGCGATCCCGGCGATGCGCGACACGGGTGGTGGCACGGTCATCAACGTGTCGTCGGAGGCCGGGCTCATCGGCTTCCCGAACCAGCTCGTCTACAACCTGTCCAAGGCGGGGCTGGTGATGCTGACCAAGTCGATCGTCGCCGATCACACCGCCGACGGGATCCGTGCGATCACCGTGTGCCCCGGAACGACCCGGACGCCCCTGGTCGAGGGCATCATCGACGGGGCCGACGATCCTGCCGCCATGGAGGAGCAGTTGGCTGCGATCCGACCGGCCAAGCGGCTCGGGCGCCCCGAGGAGATCGCCGCCGTCATCGCCTTCGCCGCCTCGGACGCGGCCCCCTACATGACGGGGACCGAGATCATTGCCGACGGCGGCAACGTCGCCACCACCTAGTCGTCCGGGCCGAACCCCGCAGGACCTGACAACCAACGGCGGACGGGCCGGCACGGCGCCGGCCCGTCTGCGACACCAACAAGGAGTCGATCGCATGGCTGGAGATCTCGGGGTCGTCCTCGTCGGGGCGGGCCGAGCCGGGCTGGTGCACGGCCGCAATCTCGCCGACGGCGTGCGAGGAGCCCGCCTGGTAGGCGTGTCCGATCCCGACGCCGCGGCCCGCGAGTCGGCCAGGTCCGAGCTCGAGGTCGATCTGGCCTTCGCCGACGCGTTCGACGCCGTGGATCACGCCGAGGTCGATGCGATCGTCCTCGCCTCGCCCACGTTCGCGCACGCCGACGTGGCGATCGCGGCCATGAAGGCGGGTGTGCACGTGCTGTGCGAGAAGCCGCTCGCGTCCAGCCTCGAGCAGGCCGATGCGATCCGCGACGCCGTGCGTGCCTCCGAGGCCGTGTTCCTCATGGCGTTCATGCGCCGCTTCGATCAGGGCTTCCTGCGCGCTGCCGACCGGCTCGCAGCCGGGGAGATCGGCGAGCCGCTGTTCATCCGCTCCACCGGTCGGGGTCCGGGCCTGCCGCCCGAGTGGGTGTGGGACATCGATCGCTCGGGCGGGATGTTCAACGAGGTCAATGCCCACGACCTCGACGCCATCCGGTGGTTCACGGGCCAGGAGTACCAGCGCATCTACGCGCTCGGGCGCGCGGCCAAGCATCCGGAGATCAAGGAGGACCATCCCGGGTTCGCCGACCTCGTCGCCGCCACCTTCGAGATGGACGGGGGTGCGATCGGACAGGTCGATGGTGCCTGTCCGGCGGACTACGGCTACGACGCGCGTGTGGAGATCTACGGCTCGGAGGGCCTGCTCCTGCTGGGCGACACCCGGGCCAACCACACGCTGCTCGTCCGCAGGGACCGGGGGGTGGTGGCGGACCCGGTCCAGAGCTGGCGCACGCTGTTCGCCGAGGCCTACCGCGCGGAGGACCAGCACCTCGCCGCGGTCGTGCACGGATGGGAAGAGCCCCGCACCAGCATCGACGACGGGGTCGCGGCGCTCGAGGCGGCGATTGCGATCAACCGCTCGGTCGAGTCCGGGGAGCCCGTCGACGTCGCCACGGTCCGTGACTGATGCGCGCGGTGCGGGTGTCGGGCCCCGGGGACATCGCCGTCGACGACGTCCCCGGCCCGACAGCCCGCGAGGGCGAGGTGGTGGTCGAGGTGCTCGCCACGGGCGTGTGCTCCACCGATCGGAAGTTCGCCGGCCGTGAGCACACCGAACCGCGGGTGCTGGGCCACGAGGTGACGGGTCGGACGCCCGACGGAACCCCGGTCGGCATCCACCCCGAGATCGTGTGCGAGCGCTGCGACGCGTGCCGCGCCGGCTGGCACAACCGCTGCCCGAACCGGATGTCGCTCGGCCTGGGCCGCGACGGCGGGCTCGCCGAGGTCGTCGCCGTACCCGAAACGCAGCTGTTCCCGCTCGGCGACCTCGACCCCATCGTGGCCACGATGCTCGAGCCGTTGGCCTGCGCCGTCCACGCCGTGGACACCGCCGGCATCGACCACGACCGGCCCGCGGGGGTCATCGGTGCCGGCGCCATGGGGGTGCTGTGCACCTGGGTGCTCCAGGCACGCGGGTCGCGGGTCGTGGTCGTGCAGCGCTCCGAGGAGCGCCGGCGTCTGGCGCTGGAGCTCGGCGCCGACGCCGTGATCGGCCCGGACGAGGACCCGTCCACGCCATTCGCCGGACCGTTGGCGGCCATCGTCGTGACCGCGCCGGGCGCCGACCCGCTGAGCTGGGCGCTCGACCAGGTCGGCGTCGGCGGCGTGGTGCAGGCCTTCGCCGGCAGCCCGGGCGGCGCGCAGATCGACGCCAACGTCGTGCACTACCGCCACCTGCGGCTGTTGGGCAGCACCGGGTCCCGGCGCAGCGACTACCGCGCCGCGCGTGATCTGGTGGCCGCGGGGGAGGTGGATCTCAGCCGGCTGCCCCATCGGGTGGTCGGCATCGATGACGCGCCAAAGGCCGTCCTCGGAGACGCGCCGGCCGGCGTGCTCAAGACGATCGTGGCGCTCGCCGCCGCAGGTGGCGGGTCAGGCGACCGAGAGACACACAGGCACTGAGGAGGCAACCATGGCGGTGTTCGTCGGCTGTGACCTCGGAACGATGGGGACCAAGGCCGCGGTGGTCGACCTCGACGGTCAGATCCTCGGCGAGGCCTTCGAGGAGGTGCCGCTGCGCTATCCGCGCCCGGGCTGGGCGGAGCAGGATCTCGAGGAGATCGAGGCCTCGTCCCACCGCACGATCCGGGCGGCACTGGACGCGTCGGGTCGGGCGGCGGACGTGGCCGGCGTGGCCTTCTCCGGGCAGATGTCGGGCATCGGCACGATCGACGAACAGCACCGCCCGGCGACTTACTTCGACTCGTGGCTCGACTCGCGCTGCACGCCCTACATCGACGAGATGAGCGACCACGCCGCACGGGTGGTCGAACTTTCCGGTTGCCCTCCCACCTATTCGCATGGCCCGAAGATCGTGTGGTGGCAGCGTGAGCGGCCCGACGACTTCGATCGGATCGCCCGCTTCGTCGTCCCGGGCGCCTACGTCGCCGGCCGCCTGTGCGGGCTCAGCGCCGAGGAGGCCTTCATCGACCGGACCTACCTGCACTTCTCGAACCTGTCCGACACCGCCAACGGCACGTGGTCCGACGAGCTGATCGACCTGTTCGGCGTGGACCCGCGCGTGCTGCCCCGGATCGTCGACCCGCTCGACGTGATCGGGGAGGTCACCCCCGATGCCGCCGCTGCGACGGGGCTGCCTGCGGGCACGCCGGTCGCGGCCGGCGCCGGTGACCAGAGCGCCGCCTCGCTCGGCGCGGGCGTCGTCTCCGGCGGCCAGGTGTTCGATTCCGCGGGGACGGCCAGCGTGTTCGCCGTCTGCGTGGACGGCTGGCGCCCGGACATCGAGCACCTGACGTTGACGTCTGGTCACTCGGTCGTGCCCGGACGCTACATCGCGATGGCCTTCATCAACGGCGGCGGCCTCGCCCTCAAGTGGTTCCGTGACGAGATCGCCCAGGAGCTCGCCGGCGCCTCAGGCGCCTATGCGCAGCTCGACAAGCTCGCCCAGGACGTCGAGCCGGGCTCGGGCGGCCTGCTGTGGTTTCCCCACTTCCAGGGCGGGGTGCTGCCACCCCAGCCACGGGCCCGGGGTGCGTGGGTCGGGCTCACCGCGGGCCACCAGCGGGGGCACATGTTCCGAGCGCTGCTGGAGGGCATCGCCTACGAGTACGCCGTGTGGGCCGACCTCGTCCGGGGGACCGGGCAGGATCTCCACGAGGCCCGCGCCCTCGGGGGCGGGGCGGCCTCGAGCCTGTGGAACGGCATCAAGGCCGACGTGCTCGGCATCGACTGGGTCCCCATGGTGCGTCAGGAGTGCGGCGTGCTCGCCGACGCGCTCATCGCGGCGGCCGCCACCGGTCACGTCGACGACGTCGCGGCGACCGCCGACGCCTGGCAGGACACCGACGACCCGATCCGTCCAGATCCCGAACGGCACGCGTCCTATGCCGGGCTGCGCAGCGCCTATGACGAGCTGCGGCATGCCGTCGCCCCCGTGTACGAGCGCCTCGGGAACCGGTAGCGGCAACCGGGACCGGAAGGGACCACGCCGATGACCAACCCCCTCGGGATCCATGGCCTGGTGTGGACTGGCGCCTGGGACGAGGCGGAGTGCCGGTTCGCCATGGAGCGGACCCGTGCCGCCGGCTACGACCTCATCGAGGTGCCCGTCCTCGACCCCGGCACGGTCGACGCCGAGATGACCGCACACGTGGCACAGGAGCACGGTCTCGACACGACCTTCACGCTCGGGCTCGACGAGGACACGGACATCTCGAGCGATGATCCGGCCACGGTCCGCGCCGGTGAAGCACGTCTGCACGCCGCGCTCGAGGTCGCTCGCCGAGCCGGCGGCCGCTACCTCGGGGGCGTCGTCTACAGCGCCATGACCAAGTACCGCCGTGTGCCGACCGCGCTCGGCCGCCAGCATGCCGTCGAGGTGCTCCGTGGCCTGGCCGAGGCCGCGGCCGACGCCGACATCACGGTCGGGCTCGAGCCCGTCAACCGCTACGAGAGCAACCTCGTCAACACGGTGGACCAGGCACTCGCGCTCATCGACGACATCGGCGCCGACAACGTCGTCGTGCACGCCGACGTCTACCACATGAACATCGAGGAGCGTGACCTCGCATCGCCGCTGGCCCGCGCCACGGCCGCCGGGCGGCTCGGGTACGTGCACGTCGGCGAGAGCCACCGCGGCTACCTCGGATCCGGGTCGGTCGACCTGACGGCGTTGTTTCGAGCCCTGCACGACCTCGACTACCGCGGGCCGATCGTGTTCGAGAGCTTCTCATCGGCGGTGGTGTCCGAGGCGTTCACGGCCGCGCTCGGCATCTGGCGCGAGCCGTGGACCGACTCCGGCGACCTCGCGCGGCACGCCATCGAGTTCATGCGCAACCAGTTGCACGTCGCGGCCGGCATGGCCGGTCACCCGCAGGGAGAGGAGAAATCATGAAAGTCACGGTGTTCGAGCTCGACGGTGACGACGTCCGGACCCGCGTCACCGACACGCCGGCGTGGCAGCCCTTCGAGGAGTGGGAGGGACAGGCACTGACCGATGTCTCGCTGGTCGTGCTCCAGGAGGTTCCGCGCGCCGAGCTCCAACAGGTCCTGATCGGTGCCGGTGGCCACTTCGTCATGCACACCAGCCCCGACCTCGCCTGGTGCCAGATCGTGCGTGGCCGGGGCGTGCTGGCGCTGCCCGACGGCACCGAGCTGCCCTACGAGGGACCGGAGCTGTACGTGTTCGAGCCCGGGACCCTGCACGAATGGAAGGACGTGACCGAGGACACGCTGCTGACCACCGTGCTCATCCGCCGGCCCGGCGAGGCCTGATCGGGGCGGCCGAGGGGCACGTCGACGAAACCGACGGACTCGGGGACAAGAACCTATTGTCCTGTCATGACAGGATGATAGAGTGCTAACACCAGGGCGGAGAGGTCTCATGGAGCAACAGGACGAGCGGCCGGTGACCGCGACCAAGGAGGAGGTGCCGACCACGCAGGCATCGCCTCCGGCGAGCAAGGTCCGTCGCGGCGCGGTCCCCGTCTGGGGTCCGGTCCCGGCCCCGATCATCGCGCCGGCGGGGATGATCACCCTGATGCTCGTCATCGTGGGCTTCTTCGCGCCACGGTTCTTCATCTGGGGCAACGTTCGCACGGTCATCCTCGATGCGGCGATCTACTTCGTCCTCGGCGTCGGCATGACCTTCGTCATCACGACCCGGGGCATCGACCTGTCGATCGGCGCCATCACCGTGCTGTCGGGCGTGGGCATGGCCGCAGCCATCAAGGACTTCGGCTTCCCCGTCCTCGGCGGCATCGCCGTCGCCTTCCTCATCGGTGGGCTCTGCGGCCTGATCAACGGGACGATCATCCGAAAGCTGCGGATGCCCGACCTGATCGTGACGCTGTCGACCGAACTGATCTTCCGCGGCCTGGCGCTGATCTACGCCGGGGGCGCGGTGTTCTTCGGCTTTCCGGACCTCATCCGCTTTCTCGGTGGGGGGCGGATCGCGGGACTGCCGATGCCGATCATCCTGGGGCTGGCAACGATCGTGATCGGTCACGTGGTCCTGACCTACCACCGCATCGGCTACCGGGTGCACGCCGTCGGCGGTGACCCGGTCGCCGCCCGTCGGATGGGCATCAACGTCGATCGCTACCGCATCGGCGTCTACGTACTGATGGGCCTGCTCGCCGCCTTCGCCAGCATCCTGCTGGCGGGCCGGCTCGACTCCGTCGTCGCCTCCGGCGCGATGACCCTCATGCTCCACACCATTGCTGCGGTCATCGTCGGCGGGACGAACCTCTTCGGCGGGCGCGGGACCATCATCGGGACGCTGCTCGGCGCGATCCTACTGTCGCTGATCGCGAACGCGGTCGTGCTGCTCGGCTTCGAGTCGTTCTGGCAGCACGTCGCCGCCGGCATCGTGATCATCACGAGCATCGCCTTGTACTCGGGGAAGGCCCGCGAACGCGAGGCCAAGTGAGCCTGGTAACAGGAACCAATGGCCCGCGAACCGGGCCGAGGGAGAGGACAGGTGGCAAGATGAGGAGTACACGGATGAACCGACCGAGCATGCTGAGGTTCGTCGCACTGGTCGCGGTGCTCGCACTGGTCGCCGCGGCGTGTGCCGGACCCGACGACGACATCGACGACTCCGCGATCACCGACGACGTGGAGCCCGAGGACGAACCCGAGCCCGAGCCCGAGCCTGCCGAGGATGACGCCCCCGAGGAGGAGAGCGTCCTCGAGGACATCACGCAGGAGGGGCCCGAGGAGCGTGGCATCTACCTCCTGAGCGAGTTCTTCGCCGCGTTCCCCGAGCACGAGGAGCGGCACGAGGCGCTGCTCGCCGGTCTCTACGAAGACCCCGAGCCCTTCGACGGCGACCTCGACCGGCCGGTCCAGATCGCCTTCTTCCTGCCGAGCCTCGAGATCTCCGACGCCTGGTTCCGCCTCGAGGGTGGCCTGGAGGGAAGGCTCCAGGAGCACGGCATCGACTACGAGATCACGCACTTCCTCACCCAGCCGGACCAGCACAGCGAGCAGGCCTCGCAGGTGGAGCAGGTCCTCGCCGACCCCGGCGCCTACGACTACGCGGTCTTCGCGCCGACGGAGTGGGAGGCCCAGAAGTCCCACGTGGCTCGACTGGCCGCGGAGATCCCGACCTTCGCCTACAACGTCGCCAACCCGTTCTACGACCTGTGGGGCACTGACGAGTCACCGCTCAGCCACGTCTCCTTCGACCACGAGTTCGGCGCCGAGCTGCTGTGCGAGTGGGCGATCGAGGAGACCGGCGGCGAGGGCACGGTGGCGCTCATGCGGTTCGTCCGCGGGTTCGTCGACAACCTGCGCAGCGACACCTTCGGCCGCTGCGTCGAGGCGAACTCGAACATGCAGGTGGTGATCGACTACGAGACCGACGGTGACCGCGAGAAGGCCTTCACCGGCGGCAACACGGTCCTCACCGCCCACCCCGACATCACGTTCATGCACGCTGCGAGCACGGCGATCACGCTCGGTGCGGTCGCAGCACTGCGCGAGCGCGACGCCATCGACGACGTGATCCTCAACGGCTGGGGCGGCGGCTCCGACGAGCTGGCCGGCATCATCGCTGGGGAGATCGACGTCACGGTGTTCCGCGTGCAGGACGACTGGGGCGTCGCCGGTGCCGACATGATCCGTCTGCACCTCGACGGTCGCGACGACGAGATCCCCGGCATCGTCTCCCCCGGGATGACCATCATCGACTACACCTGGACCGAGGCGGAGATCGAGGAGCAGACCTCTGTCGGCTTCCGTTACTCGGGTGACATCGACCGCTGACCGCCGCTCGCCCCGGTTGCCGTCGGGGTCCTGCTGACCCCGACGGCAACCGCCCACCATCCTCGTCGCGACAAACTGGAGGACCACCCGATGGCCATCGAGATGAGCGACATCGCCTTCAGCTACGGCGCGGTCGAAGCACTCAACGGGGTCGACTTCCGAGTCGACCAGGGCGAGGTCGTCGCTCTGGTCGGCGACAACGGGGCGGGCAAGTCAACCCTCATCAAGGTGCTGTCGGGCGTCCTCGAGCCGGACCGGGGCTCGATCACCGTGGACGGCGAAGAGAGGGTCTTCAGGTCGCCGGTGGACGCGCGCGGGGCGGGTATCGAGACGCTCTACCAGGATCTCGCCCTGCTCGACAACCTCGACGTCGCCGTCAACTTCTTCGTCGGGCGCGAGAAGGTCAACCGTGGCGGGTTCCTCACCTTCAACAGCATGCACGACGAGGCGAACCGCATCATCAACCGCTACGCGATCCGCGGCGTGGACTCCAAGGCGCTCGTGCAGAATCTTTCCGGTGGGCAGCGTCAGATCGTCGCGCTGGCCCGCGCCGTCGTCTTCGGCACCAAGTACATCATCCTCGACGAGCCGACCTCCGCCCTCAGCCCCGCAGCCGCGGACGAGGTGCTCAAGGTCGTGCGTGGGCTGTCAGACGAGGGCTTCGGCGTCGTCATCATCACACACAACGTCGAGCACGCCTTCCAGGTGGCCGATCGGCTCGTGGTGCTGCGGCTCGGAGAGGTCGCGGGTGAGCGCGAGCGCGCGACGACGACGCCCTCCGAGATCGTGTCGCTGATCGTGGGCGCGGACGAGCTCGCGCGCTAGCAGGGTCGGACCGGCCGTGACGCGGTGTCGAGCCCGCACCCCACCGCTGTGCTCAGCGGTAGCCGCCCGACGCCGTCACCACCTCACCGGTCACGTAGCTGGCGGCGTCGGAGGCCAGGAACCCGATCACGGTGGCGACCTCCTCCGGGGTGCCGACCCGGCCGAGCGGGATGCGTCGGGCCACGCCCTCCAGGTCCCCCCCGGCCGCCAGGCGCAGCAGGTCGGTATCGATCTTGCTCGGGGCCACCGCGTTGACCCGGATCCCCCGGGGGGCGAGCTCGCGGGCCAGGGCACGCGTAAGGGCCACGACCCCGCCCTTGGCGGCCGCGTAGTCCGCACCGGAGGTGCCGCCCGTCAACCCCGACGTCGACGCGACGTTGACGATCGCGCCGGCGGGACTCCGGGCGAGCCAGGGGATCGCGTCACGGCACAGGACGAAGGTGGCCGTGAGATTGAGGTCGACGACCCGCCGCCACTGGTCGAGGGTGATGTCCTCGACGGGCCGTTGCTCCACCGCGCCGGCGTTGTTGACGACCACGTCGAGCCGGTCGTATCGGGTGGCGACCTCCTCGATGAGCGTGGTGAGCCGCTCCGGGTGGGACAGGTCCGTCGGGACCACCCACGCCTGGCCGCCGGCCTGGGCGACCTCGGCGGCGGAGACCTCCAGCGCCTGCGTGTCGCGGCCGACCAGGGCGACCGTCAGGCCGTCAGCGGCCAGCCGCACCGCGGTGGCGCGTCCGATGCCGCGGCTCGCGCCGGTGATCAGCGCCACCGGCCGCCCCGGCGGGGACGAGAGGGTCATGGTCGGCCTCCGTTCGGCGGCGTCCTGACGGTCGCGGGGGTCGCGTGTCCTTGCACCCGACGCCGGTCGGCCGCAGAATGCCGGCGGCCTGTCATGACAGGTGTCGGTTGCGCCCGGTCCAGTGCTCTGGCGTCGGCGCGGGTGGAGATCGTGTGAGCGGAGAGGGTGTGAGCGTGCACGACGAGGCGACGGATACCGAGGATCGGGGCCAGATCGACCGATCGTCGCCGATCCCGCTGTATCACCAGCTCGAGTACCTGTTGCGCCACGAGATCGAGACCGGCCGCTACCAGGTCGGCGACCCGCTTCCGTCCGAGGGCGAGATCTGCAGCCACTACGGCGTGTCGCGCAGCGTCGTCCGTCAGACGCTGACGAATCTGGCCAACGCGGGGCTGATCCGCACGGAACGGGGCCGGGGCAGCTTCGTGGCCGAGCAGAAGCTCCAGGAACGCTTCGTCCAGCGGGCCACGGGCCTCTACGAGGATCTGCGTCGCATGGGCTACGAGATCCGCACCCAGGTCGTGCGGCAGGCGGAGGTCCAGCTGCCGCTGCGCGTCCAGGAGTTCCTCGAGGTCGACCGGGGCGTGCTCATCGACCGCGTCAGATCGGTGGACGGGCGCGAGCTGGCCTTCATCCGAACCTACCTGTCGCAGGGCAGCTGCCCGGGACTCGACAAGCTCGACCTCGAGGACCGGTCCCTGTATCAGGTGCTCGATGAGGAGTACGGCCTGCGCATCCGAAGTGGGCGGCGGACGGTCGAATCGGTCGCCGCCGACGGGGAGGTGGCCGAGCACCTCGGCGTCGAGGAGGGCGAGCCCGTCCTGCTCCTGCGCAGCCAGAGCCGTGACGAGCGGGACCGCCCGCTGGAGTGGTTCGAGGCCTGGCACCGCGGCGACCGCACCATGTTCGAGGTCGAGATCGTTCCTGGCGAAGCCGATCGCCCCGTGAGCAGCGTCGTGCGACCGAGCGGGGTCGACGGCGCGGGGCGCGACCTTCAGGGACGCTCTGCTCCGCCTGCTGCGCCGGCAACCGACGTCGGTCGTCGCGACGCGCTCGTGGGCGCCATGGGCGCGAGCCGGGTCGTGGCCGTGGTGCGGGCGGGCCGGTATGCGGCCGCCGCAGACCTCGCGCGGGTCCTCGCGGAGCACGAGCTGACCGTGGTCGAGTTCACCCTCACGGGAGAGAACGCGCTCGACGCCGTGAGCGAGGCTCGCGAGGTCGAGGGAGTGGTCGTCGGCGCGGGCACGATCCTGTCGGTCGACGACGCCCGCAGGGCGCTGGACGCCGGAGCGCAGTTCCTCGTCGCCCCGATCGGTTCGCCCGACCTCGTCGCCGCCGCCGGTGCGACGCCGGTCGTGCTGGCTGGATTCACGCCAAGCGAGGTCTGGGAGGCATGGCAGGCGACGCACTCGCCCGTCAAGGTCTTCCCCGCCTCGGTGGGCGGTCCGGGGTATCTGACAGCCCTCCACGGGCCCATGCCCGACGTCCCGCTGCTGCCCTCCGGTGGGATCGACGAGACGAACGCGCGCGACTACCTCGCCGCCGGCGCCATCGCGGTCAACATCGGCAGTGCACTGTGCCCCGCGGACGCCCTCGAGCAGGGGGATCTGGACCGGATCGCCGAGCGGGCCGCGGTCGTCCGCGCCGCGGTGAAGGACGCCTGAGCGTCCGATCACGGCACGACCGCATGCTGGGCTGGCTCGCCGCTCAGCACACGCAGCACGTCCTCGGCGGCCATCGTCCCCATCCGGTCCACCGCCTCGATGGTGTGGCCAGCGACATGAGGGGTCAGGATCGTCCGCGGTGCGTCGAGCAGGGGGCTGTCCGGACCGCTCACGACGTCCACGGCCGCACCGCCCAGGCGCTCCTCGTGGAGCAGCTCGGCCAGTGCCACCTCGTCGACGACGTCGTGCCTAGCGTTGTTCACGACGAACGCTCCGTGACGCATCGCCGCGAGCCGGTCGCGGTCGAGCACGGGCGGGCCGCCCCCGGGGCAGTGCAGCGACACGATGTCGCTCGCGCCCAGCAGCTCGTCGAGGTCCTTCCAGGCAACGCCGAGTTCGGCAGCGTCCTGCGGGCCCACCGCCGGGTCGTGCCCGAGCACGGTGGCACCGAGCGCGACGAGCCGTCGCGCGACCGCCTGCCCGACCCGCCCCAGCCCGACCAGCCCGACGGTGAGCGAGGTGAGCTCGCGGCCCACGTACCGACCGGTGGCGTCGCCGTGCCGAACGGCTCGATCAGCATCGACGAGGTGGCGAAGGCCCGCGAGCAGCATGGCCAGCGTGTGGTCGGCCACCGCTTCGGCGTTGGCCCCCGGCGTGTGGGTGACCACGATGCCGCGGGCGCGGGCCGCATCGAGGTCGACCGAGTCGAGCCCCGTCCCATAGCGCGCGACGATCCGCAGCTGCGGCGCCTGGTCGAGGTGCTCGGCACGGACGGGCGCCACGCCGGCGATCCAGGCGGTGGCCGCGGCCAGCAGCGGCGTGAGCGCCGCGGCATCGTGGCCGGGGTCGCCACGGACGACGCTGAGCCCTGCGGCCTCGAGCCGTGCCTCCGGGTCGGCGTCCCCGGACCCGAACGAGCGACTGGTGACGAGCACCAGCGGCGCGGCGTCGGCAGCCATCCTGTGTCCTGGTCAGGCCAGGGGCTCGAGCGGGCTCATGCGCCGTAGCGCGGGTTGTCCCGGAGCTCGGGACCGTCGGCGCCACGGCACACGAGCACGGGGAAGCCCTCGCGTTCGATCGTGCCGTAGTCGTGGCCGGCGTCACCGACGTACGCCGCGAAGAACACCAGGGGTTCGTCGCCGACGTTGACGCTCCGATGGGCCCAGCCGCCCGGAACATAGTTGACGGTGCCCTCGCGGATGGGTTCGACGCGGTGGCGGCCATCCTCGGTGGCCAGCACGAGCCGGCCTTCGCCGGAGAGGCCGAGGTAGATCTCGGAGCGGTCGCGAACCGCGTGGAAGTGCCCCCGCGTCATGTAGTACTCGTCCCCGACCGTGCCGGGCTCCAGGATCGTGGTCGAGCACTGGATCTCGGAGTTCTCCTCGGGCACCGGCATGGGCAGCACCCGGTACACCCGTGCATCCGGCTCCGGCGGCTCGGCCTGGAAGAAGCCGCGGAGATGACCCTGCGTGCGGACCTGGGCGTCGGCGCGCGGGGGATCCAGAGTCCCGAGCCCGAGATCCAGCAGCGTCGTGAACGGCTCCAGTTTCGGGTCCATCCCACGGCTCCCATCTTGTCCGTATAACATTACTTCATCCTAGCACGGGCGCCTCGGCGTGGCCTGCCCACCGCATGCCGAAAAACCGACGGCCGGCGCCGGCACGCGTGGCTACGAGGCGAGTTGGAGCGGCACGCGACGCAGCAGCTGGGCGTTGAGCGCGACGATGATCGTGGAGGCGCTCATCAGCGCCGCGCCGAGCGCCATCGGCAGGACGAACCCGATCGGGGCGAGGACGCCGGCGGCCAATGGGATCGCGGCCAGGTTGTAGCCGGCGGCCCACCACAGGTTCTGGAGCATCTTGCGGTAGGTC
>CAZSQF010000007.1:0-7858 GCA_964608935.1 uncultured Actinomycetota bacterium
GCTCGAAGGGTTCGTGGACGGTGCCGTCCACCACGCGGGTCACCACGCGGGGCTTTCCGACGAGCAGCTCGAACCCTTCGCGGCGCATCGTCTCGACGAGCACGGCCAGTTGCAGCTCGCCCCTGCCCTGCACCTCCCAGGTGTCGGGGCGTCCGGTCGGCAGCACCACCAGCGACACGTTGCCGACGAGCTCGTGGCGCAGACGCGACTCGATGAGCCGGGCCGTCAGGTGCGTGCCGTCGCGGCCCGCCAGCGGCGAGGTGTTGACCCCGACGGTCATGCCGAGCGCGGGCTCGTCCACCGTCAGCACCGGGAGCGGCCGGGGGTCGTCGGCGTCGGCCAGGGTCTCACCGATGGTGACGTCGGGGATGCCGGCGACCGCGATGAGGTCGCCGGGACCGGCCGCGTCCGCCGGGACCCGCTCCAGCGCCTGCGTGAGGTACAGCTCGGTGAGGCGCAGTCGCTCGATACGGCCGTCGGCACGGCACCAGGCCACGGTCTGGCCGCGCTTCACCTGGCCGTGCTGCACCCGACACAGCGCGAGCCGGCCGACGTAGGCGTCGGCGTCGAGGTTGGTGACCAGCGCCTGGAACGGATGGTCGGGATCATGCTCGGGCGGAGGTACGTGGTCGAGCAGGGTGTCGAACAGCGGGGAGAGATCCGTGCCCCGCTGGTCGGGATCGAGCGTCGCCGTTCCCTCGCGGGCGTTGGTGTAGAGCACGGGCAGGTCGACCTGCGCGTCGTCGGCCCCGAGGTCGATCAGCAGGTCGAACACCTCGTCGACGACCGCGGCGATGCGCGCGTCCGGGCGGTCGATCTTGTTGACGACGGTCAGCACCGGCAGCCCCGCCTCGAGCGCCTTGCGGAGCACGAACCGGGTCTGCGGCAGCGGCCCCTCGCTGGCATCGACGAGCAGCAGCGCACCATCGACCATCGCCAGCGCACGTTCGACCTCGCCGCCGAAGTCGGCGTGCCCGGGGGTGTCGACGATGTTGACGGTCGTGGCACCGGACGGCGACGGCAACGTGATGGCGGTGTTCTTGGCCAGGATCGTGATGCCGCGCTCCCGCTCGAGCTCGTTCGAGTCCATCACCCGGTCGGCCACGTCCTGGTTGGCCCGGAATGCGCCGGACTGCCACAGCATCGCGTCGACCAGGGTCGTCTTGCCGTGGTCGACGTGAGCGATGATGGCGACGTTGCGCAGATCGCGGCGTGTTGCCATGGGGGAGCGGAACCGTTTCGTGGGAACTGCCGCGAGTGCGGTGGTGCGAGGGTATCCGCCGGCGGGCACCGCACCGGCGGCGCCCCCCTGACCGAGTGGCCCTGCAGCCGGCGGCACGACGTGCCACGCTGTAGGCACGGCGACAGGGACGGGTGCCTCGTGTCCACACACGTCGAAGATCTGTACGCGCTGATCCCCTCCGAGGACGCCGACGCCGCCGTCGACCGGCTGCTGCTCAAGCTCACGGACGACGACGTCGAGGTGCGCACACCGGAGCCGGGCCGCTACCGGCGCCTCGACGAACGGCTCCACTCCGATGCCACCGCCGCCGGCCGCGGCGCGCGGCTCGGCGCGCTCGGTGGGGCCGTCGTCGGCGCGGTGGTGGGCGTGGTGCTCGGAGCCGGCGTCGCGGTCGTGAGCATGATCACGTTCGGCTTCGCCGCCTTCGGTGCGCTCATCGGCGGCATGATCGGTCTCCAGCGCCGCGAGCCCGAGGACGACGACCCGGCGGTCGATCTCGTTGTGGAGGAGTCCGACGCCGTGCGGCTCGTCGTGGTCCGCGCACCGCACGAGCGGGACTGGGCGCGCAAGGTCCTCGAGCGTCAGTTCGACGCCCGGGCACTCGAGGCGGACCGACCGATCCAGGACGACGAACCACCCGCGCCGGAGGCCGAGCGCGTGACGCCTGAGGGCGACGACGAGGGCTGATCCCGCCCGGCGCGGTCACGGCACGGCGTCGTTGCCGTCCGGATCCCACGCGTGCTCGATCTGTCGCGCCGTCGCCAAGGCCAGCTCGCGGCCGGCGAAGCGGTCGACCAGGTGCAGCCCGCCCGCGATCCCGCTGGACAGGCCGGCGACGGTGACGACGTCGCCGTCGTCGACCCAGCGTGTCCCGGCGACGATCTCGCCCACGTCGGCACGGGCCGCCAACGCCGGGACGTCTTCGTGGTGGGTCGTCGCGCGCCGGCCCTCCAGATGGCCGGCGGCCGCCAGCAGGAACGCGCCCGTGCACACCGATGCGGTCACCGTCGACGCGGTGTCGGCGAGCCGGGCGACGGTGGCCACCAGGTCGGCGTCCGCGACCGCAGCCTCGACGTCGACCGTCCCGGGCACGACCACGACATCGACGGTTCCGACCTCGTCGGTCGTCTGGTGGGCGAGCAGGCCGAGCCCACCGAAGACGGTCACCGGGCCGTCCTCCCGCGCGACGGTGACGACGTCGAAGGGGGGCTCGTGCCCCCGCCGCCGGGACAGTCGGTTGGCGGTCAGCAGGACCTCGTAGGGCCCGCCGACGTCGAGCAGGTCGCAGCCCTCGAACAGCAGCAGGGCGACTCGGACGGGCACGCGTCACCTCCAGGGGGCGGACGGTCAGGGATGGTCCACGATCACGTCGAGGTCGAGGTCGCCGGTGTCGACGGAGAGCTCGCCGTCGCGCCATCGCACGTCGACCGTGCCGCTGGCGAGCGGCACGCCTTCGAGCTCGATGCGTTCGAAGGGCGCCGGCACGAGCGGCGTGAAGGTGAGCCGTCGGTCCGGCAGCCGCGCCTCGGCGCCGAGCAGCGCCCGCACGAGCAGCAGCGCCCCGCCGGCGGCCCATGCCTGCGGTCGGCACGAGGTCGGGTAGGGCACCGGCACCGGCGTGTCGTCCGACGACAAGCCCGCGAACAGCTCGGGCAGTCGGAAGTTGAACCGCGGCGCCGCACGGACCAGTCCGCGCAGCAGGTGGGTCGCCTCGGCGGCATGCTGCCATCGGGCCAGGCCCCACGCCGCGATGGCGGTGTCGTGGGGCCATACCGCGCCGCAGTGGTACGACAGCGGGTTGTACCCGCCCGACCGGCTCGACAATGTGCGCAGGCCCCAGCCGGACGCCAGGTCGGGACTGTCCAGCCGTCGCGCCACATGGCCGGCCTCGTCGGCCGTCAGCAGGCCCGTGGCCAGCAGATGGCCCATGTTGGACGCGATGCTGTCCACCGGTCGCTTGTTCCCGTCGAGCGCCACGGCGGGATACGGGCCGTGCTCGTCCTCGACCCAGAACGCCGCCCGGAAGCGGGTGCGGAGGTCGGCGGCCCAACCACGCCAGCCGTCCCCGCCGGGCCGGCCGAACCGGTCGAGCAGCTCGGCACCGCGGACCGCCGCCTCGTAGGCGTAGCCCTGCACCTCGCACAGCGCGAGCGGTGCCCGGGCGATCGTCCCGTCGGCGAAGCGGACGCCGTCGTGGCTGTCCTTCCAGCCCTGGTTGGCGAGTCCGCGGGGGCCCTCCGGGCTCGCGTACTCGAGGAAGCCGTCCCCGTCCGGGTCGCCGTACTCGGCCATCCAGGTCAGGGCCGCCTCGACGTTCGGCAGCAGGGGACGCAGGTCACGCTCGGCCAGGCCCCAGCACCAGGCTTCGTGCGCGAGGATGACGAACAGCGGGGTCGCGTCGATCGAGCCGAAGTAGTACGGCGGCAGGTCGCCGCGCTCGGCGAGGGCACCACGGCGGACCTCGTGCAGGATCTTGCCCGGCTGCTCCTCGGTGTGGGCTTCGACCCGCGTGCCCTGTCGGCGTGCCAGCGTCCCGAGCGTCCCGCGTGCGAGGTCGAGGTCGAACGGCAGCGCCATGAAGGCCGCCCAGATGGAGTCGCGACCGAACAACGTCAAAAACCACGGGCTCCCGGCGGCGACGAACCGGTCCTCCGGGGCTTCGGGGTCGTGCAGCTGGAGCGACCGCAGGTCATCGAACGAGCGCCGGACCAGCCGGGTGAAGCGCGAGTCGGACGATCGCACGTGCGGGTCGGCGCGGTGGCCGAGGCCGACGACGTCGCGGACGGGTCTGGCGACCCTGTGGCCGGCATCCGCCGACGGCGCAGCCCGGCCGTAGACGTCGGTGGCCACGACCTCGACCACGACCGTGCTGGAGCTGCCCGGCTTGATCGTGAGGGGCACGGTCAGCGAGTCGCCGTCGGCGCTCGCGCCGGCGACTCGCACCTCGGTGCGTTCGACCCCGCCGCTCCGGGCGAACCGGATCACCCCCGTGCCGGCGGTCGGTACGGCGCGTTCCAGCTGGTGGCCGTGCTTCACGTCGAAGATGTAGGCGAAGTCGGTCCCGACCAGCACCGTGACGGGCAGCTCCAGCGGTTCCGCGCCGCTGTTGGTGACCGTGATCTCCTCGCGCAGGCCGGCGTCGACGATGCGGCGGCGGGTCACGAGCACGGCGGGGTCCGGCCCGTCGCCGAGATCCGGCAGATAGGCGTGGAAGACCGCCCGGTCGCCCCCGACCGACGCCCCGGACAGGTGGGCCGGCTCCCGGTCGGCGATACGGACCTGGAGCCGATCGAGAAACCGCGTGTCGCGGACGTAGACCCCGAGGTCACCGCCGGGCTCGATGTCGCCCCCCGGTCCCGACACCGCGAACGACTCGCCACGGACGCACACGATGTCGCTCAACGGCCCGGCGTCTGCCACGGTGTCTCCTTGCCCGGTCGGGCCGCCGGACACGTCGTCAGGGGCCGGGGCCCAGCAGCTGCTCGTACAGCGTCACGTAGCGTGCCACCATCCGGTCGCTGGAGAGGTATTCCTCCGCCCGGGCGCGACACGCGGCCGGGGCGATGTGGTTGGCCTGACGGGTCGCCTCGGCGAGCGCCCCGATGTCGCCCGGCTCGATGAGGTAGCCGGTCTCGCCGTGCACCACGATCTCGGGAGCGGCACCGCGACGGTAGGCGACCACCGGCGTGCCGCAGGCGAGCGCCTCGGCCATCACCAGACCGAACGGCTCATCCCACCGGATCGGCACCACCACCGCACGGGCACGCCCCATCAGGTCCACCTTCTCGTCGTGCCGCACATCGGTGCGCACGTCGACGTCAGCGCCGATCATCGCCGGTGCGATCATGGTCTCGAAGTAGCGGCGCTCGAGCGGTTCGGCGACCTTGATGGCCATCACGAGCGGGAGGCCGACGCGCTTGGCCACCTCGACGGCGACCTCCGGGCCCTTGTCCGCGGTCGCCCGACCGACGAAGAGGAGGAAGTCCTCCTTGTCGGTCCGGAACGGATAGCGCTGGAGCGGCACCCCGTTGTGGCACACGTTCGCGATCCGGATCCCTTCGGGGGCGCGTGACGCCTGGTCGTGGCTGATCGCCACGAGGTGGACGCGCTGGCTGATGTCGCGGTAGAGCCGCTGGTTCGCGCTGGTCCAAGGCCCGTGGAGGGTGTGGACCACCGGCGGGGTCGGGTCCGGCAGCGCCGCCGCGATCGCGGGTCCGATCGCGCCCGTGTGGTCGTGCACCAGGTCGAAGTCGTCGCGCATCCGATAGGCGGCCAGTGCGTGCGGCGCCTCGTACCACGGATCGCCGACGTGCAATGACGGTGGATCGTCGTAGATCGTGTGCAGCCGTGCCCGGGTCCGGCTGCCCCCGGCGGCGAGCAGCGTCACCTCGTGGCCCTGGTCGACGAGCCCGTCGGCCAGCGACGACACGACCCATTCGATCCCGCCGTACCCGACGGGCGGGACCGGGAACCACGGTGGCGCCACCTGGAGGATCCGCATGATCGCCTCCTGTTGACCTGGGACGCGACGCTAGACGCGTCGCGGTGCGGGCGTGTGCACGCCGATCGCTCAGCGGTCGCCGCGGGATCGCAGCAGCGGCATCACCCGGGCCGCGTCGAGTGCCTGGAGGTGGGGAAGGGGATCGGTGCCGGTCGCGATCACGAACGCGGTGAGCTGATCCCTGGTCACCGCGACGAGGGTCTCGGGATCCCAGGGCTTGGCGAGGTAGTGGTCGAGCCCGGCGTCGTTGACGGCCCGGATCGTGTCGTCCTGGTCGGCCTGGCCGGTGACCAGCACCGTGCGCACGTCGGCGGTCCGATCGTCCGCCGACAGCTCCACGAGGAAGTCGACGCCCGTGGTCCCCGGTAGCCGGTGGTCGGCGAGCACGACCGCAAGACGGTCTCCGTCCGCGTCCAGTTCCTCGAGGACCGAATGCGCGTCCGAGACGTCGCTCGCGGCCTCGATCCGCACGGTCCCCGCGAGATCGTCGAGGTCCCTCACGAGGGCGTCACGCACCTCCGGCTCGTCCTCCAGTACCAGCACGGCCAGCCTCATGGCCCACCCTCCTCGTGATCGGTGGTGGTGGCGCGGGGCCCCGGCTCGGCCGGGGGACCTGCGATCGGCAGCACGACGGTCGCGACCGTGCGGCCGGGCTCGGAGTCGACCGACACCTCACCGCCGTGCCCGTGCACGACCCGTCGTGCGATTGCGAGGCCCAGTCCGAGCCCGTAGCGGACCTGGCCCTGCTTGGTCGTGAAGCGCGGTTCGAACAGCTGTGGCAGCAGCTCGGGATCGATGCCCGGACCGTCATCGATGACGCGAACGCGGACATGGGACACGTCGGGCCGGTCGGTGACGATCTCGAGCCGACCCTGGCCCTCCATCGCCTCGGCGGCGTTGACCAGCAGGTTGGTCCACACCTGGCTCAGCTGTCCGGGGTGGCCGCGGACGGCCGGCAGCGTCCCGTACCGTCGTGTGACCTCGACGCCCTGGAGCTGATGCGCGACGAGCCGCAGCGTGTCGTCGAGCGTCGTGTGCACATCGATGCCCTCGACGGGGGCCTGGTCGGGGCGCGCGTACGCCCGCAGGCTCTCGACGAGCTCGGTGACGCGACCACCCGCGACCTCGAGGTTGCGGACCGCGTTGCCGAGGGCCGCGGCCCGCTCGACGACCTCGAGCGCCGTCGGGTCCGCCTCGGCCAGCTGGCGAGCCTGCTCCGGGTCGGTCACACCGGCGGCGACGAGCCGGCGGGCCAGGTCCGCGTCGCCGATCGCGTCGGCGAGGGCACGTCGGGTCGCCCGCTCCTCGGACGTGCTGACCGGAGGGCGCTCGCGTTGCCGTGCCAGCGACGATCGCGCGAGATCGCCGGCCGGGTGATCGTCGAGGAGGGCGGCCACGTCGTCGGCGATGTAGCTGGCGGCCCGCGACAGGGCCGACACGGGGTTGTTCAGCTCGTGGGCGACCCCGGCCGCCAGCTCGCCGAGCGTGGCCATCCGCGCCTGCTCCACCAGCTCGAGCCGGGCGGCCTCCAGCGCGGTGAGCGCGTCGGAGAGCCGGCGTTGTTCCTGCTCGAGCTCGCGGTTGAGCTGGGTCTTCTCCACCTGGAGCTGCTCGGAGCGGCGGAGGCGCTGCGCCAGGGCCCGGACGCTGGTGGCGGCCATCGCCGCACCGACGGCGGGCTCGAGCTCGAGCGCGAGGTCGAGCTGGTCGATCGTGAGGTGGACGACCTCGACCGGGGTCGTCGCCCGGGCGGTGAAGTACGCCCGCCGTTGGTGCGCCAGCGACAGCAGGCCCACGATCGGTCCGGTCGAGGTGTGGTGCAGCCGCAGCTCGCCCACCGGGCTCGTCCGGTCGAGGGCGACGCTGCCGACCCGGACAACGAAGACGCAGTTGACCTCGCGGTCCTGACGTGTCAGTCGGGTTCCTTCGGCCAGGTGCAGGACGGGACGTGGCCCAAGCGCCCGGTCGATCGCGTGCACGAGCCGGTCCGCGACCGTTGCGTCGTCGCGCTCGAGGTCGCGCAACAGGTCGCTGTCGGGCCGGCGCGAGAGCCGGGACCGAACCTGGTCGGCCAGCGTGCCGGGCGTCCACGGCGCCGTGAGCACGCCGTCGAG
>CAZSQF010000007.1:7958-12329 GCA_964608935.1 uncultured Actinomycetota bacterium
CCGGTCGTCGCCATCGCGGGCGGTGGCACCTCGCCGGTGGCGTAGGCGATCGCGTTCGGTGGTGTCGACACGGGCAGGGCCATGGCGAGCGAGCACCCGATCGCCACCACGACGGCGACGAGCGTCGGGTCGATGGCGATGCCGCCCGCGATGCCGAGCGCGAGCGGGATGAGCAGGTTGGCGGCCGCCGAGCTCGAGATGACCGTCGAGAACGCGAGCGCGGTCACGGCCAGGAGCACCACGAGTGCCGTGGTCGGCAGCAGCTCCCAGGCGACCAGCCCGAGCAGCCAGGTGTCCATCCCGGTCGCGCCGATTCCGGCGCCGAGCGCGATGCCGCCGGCCACCAGCCACAGGACGTGCCACTGGATCCTGCGGAGGTCGTCGCCGGTCATGACCTGGGTCGCGAGCAGGGCCACGACGGGCACGAACCCGACCGTGGTCGACGCGATGCCGTGGAACGGCTCGGTCAGCCACAGCAGCACGGTGCCGCCGGCCACGACGTAGAACACGACCGCCGCCGGGGACTTGTCGAAGCGTGGGGCGATGTCGATCTCGAGCACCGTGTCGACCGGCACGAACCGTCGCGTGAGGACCCACCACGCCACCGCGAGCACGACGACCACCAATGGCACTGCGAGCAGCATCCAGCCGACGAACGACACGGCCTCGTCACGCGCCGACAGCGCCCCGAGCGCGATCGCGTTGGGCGGGCTGCCCACGGGGGTGCCGATCCCACCGATGTTCGCGGCGACGGGGATGGACAGGGCGACGCCGGTCCGCGCCGGCCCGGGGGGCAGGGACGCGATCACCGGCACGACGACCGCGAACATCGTGGCTGTCGTCGCGGTGTTGGACACGAACATCGACAGCGACGCGGTGATCACCATCAGGCCGAGCACTGCGGCACGGGGACCGCGCGCGAACGGTCGGAGCAGCACGGCGGCGAGATTGCGGTCGAGATCGAACTTGGCGGCCCCTTCCGCGATGAGGAAGCCGCCGAGGAAGAGCACGATCACCGGGTCGGCCAGCGTCGAGAAGTAGTCGGCCGCCGACAAAGCGTCGGTGCCGACGCCGACGATGGCCTGGTCGGAGATCAGCACGACCTCGAGCAGGATCACGAGGACGGCGGTCGCGACCAGCGGGATCGCCTCGCTCACCCACAGGACGATCGCGAGCAGGAAGATCGCGAGCATGCGCTCGCCCTCGGTGGGCAGCCCGGGGATGTCGAGGAGCAGTGGGACCACGAAGGCCACGGCGGCGACGCCCAGGCCGATCTGCTGCCGGCGGGTCGGCCGTGGCAACTCGACGCGCGGCCGTGGCGGGTTCGACGGCACGAGTCAGGACCGACCGGGGGGCCTTGGGCGGCCGTGGCTGGTGGCTGGTGGGGACATGTCGTGGGAGGGTAGGCCAGGGTCGGTGGTCGAGCGCCTCCCCGGTCGGGCGGTACCGTCGGCACCCATGCGCGAACGCTCCCTCCTCGAACGCTCGGCCGGGACCGAGCGGGCCCTGACGCAGCCGCGGCCGCGGCTGCGTGGGCTGTCGCATCGGCTCGCGGCGCTGGTGGCGGTTCCCGGCGCCGTGGTCTGGACGCTGACGGCGCCCCCGGGCCGTCCCCGCGTCGCGGTCGCCGCGTTCGCGTTCGGGATGGCCGTGATGCTCGTGGCGAGCGCGCTGCTGCACGCGCGCCCGTGGCGCGCCGCCGTCCACGAACGGTTGCTGCGACTCGACCACACCGGGATCTTCCTGGCCATCGGCGGAAGCGGTGTGGCCGTGGCGCTGCTCGGGCTGCGGGGCTGGCCGAGCCTGATCCTGTTCGGTGGCGTCGTGGTCGGGGTCACCGCCGGGATCACGCTCGAATGGCTTCCCTTCGCGCCACCGCGCGGGTTCTCGAACACGATCTATCTGACCCTGGGGTGGATCCCGGTTCTGCTCCTGCCCTGGCTGTGGATGACCTCGGGAGTCGTGGCGGTCGCGCTGCTGATGCTCGGGGGCGGGTTCTACACGGTCGGCGCGGTGATCGTCGGCCTGCGTCGCCCCGACCCGTCACCCCGCTGGTTCGGCTACCACGAGGTGTTCCACGCGCTCGTGCTGGCGGCCCTGGCGACCCACGCCGTGCTGGTGGCCCGACTCGTGGCCGCGACCGGCTGACCGGTCGGGCGCGTCAGATGCAGTCGCCCACCACACCCGGCTCTCGCGGCGCGTCGAGCACCTCCTCGAGCTCGTCGAGGTCCAGGGCGTAGGCGGTCGTCGGCCGGTCAGGGCTGATCGCGAACACGACACCGCCGACCCGTCCGTCCGAGTCCACCACCGGCGAGCCCGAATCGCCCCGCTGGAGCTCGGCGGCGAGGAACAGCACCCGACGTTCGGTCGGCGTGCGGCCGTAGATGTCGCGGCCCAGGGCGGTCCGGCGGTCCTCGATCCGGGACGGCGCGACACGCGGGGTGTCCTGTCCGCCCGGGTAGCCGATCACCACCCCCTCGGTGCCGGTCGTGGTCGCCGCCAGGGGGAGCGGGTCCTGCCCGAGGTCGGGCACCTCGAGCAGCGCCAGGTCCGCGTCCGGGTCGAACACCACAACCGTGGCGTCCCGGACCGTGCCGTCCGGACGCTTGACCTGCACCTCGGTTGCGCCCGCGACCACGTGCGCGTTCGTCGCCACGGTGTTGCTCGCGACCGTGAACCCCGACCCTTCGTAGCGTCCGCAGCCGTGCGCCTCGATGTTGACCGTGGAGGCAGTCGCGCGCTCGACGACGTCGGCCGGGACCGCGATCTCCTCGGGCGGTGGGCCGGTCGTCGGCGCGGGGCGCAGGTCGGCGAAGACCTCCGGGAAGCGGCTCGAATCGACCATCGTCCGCAGCGCCCGGACTGTGTCGGGCGGTGGGGGCGTGACCTGCTGGACGGCGGCCACCATCCGGGAGGTCCGCACCTGCTGGGCGACGTTGCCGGGGACCTCGGCGGCCGCCGGGACGAGCAGCCAGACGAGGGCGACGACGAGGCCGCCACCGAGCACGGCGCCGGCACCTCGGTCGAAGGCCGACAGTGGCGAGGTGGCGATCGTCCGTCCCACCCGTTGGCCCGCCAGCTGGAACAGCGTCGTGACCGCGGTCACCGTGACGGCCAGCACGAGCAAACCGGTGAACAGGCGGACACCGGGCGTGCCGGCCTCGACCAGGGTGAGCGATGTCGGGACGGTCCAGGTCGCCGCGAGGAAGCCGGCGACGAGCCCGAGCCAGCTGGCCGCACGGGCAACGAACCCGGCACGCAGGCCACCGACGACCGCTGCGACGACGGCCACCACGAGGAGGAGGTCGAGGAGGTTCACGGGCGAACCGTACGGCACCGCGGGCGGCCGGTCGGACGAAGTCGTCCGGCCGGGGCGCCGGCGGTCAGTTCGCTAGCGCGTTGCGGCGTTCCTCGCGGTCGAGGTAGTCACTGAGTCGCGTGTGCAGCTTGGCGGGGGACAGCTCGGCCTGCGGGTGATGCCCTTCGCGCCGCGCGATCCACAGGGGACGCAGATCGCCCTCCCAGGTCGAGGTCCGGTCGACGTCGAAGGTCCAGCCCGGGAACTCGTCCTCGAGCCAGGCAACCGTCTCCTGGACGTCGTGCTCGTCCCGGAGCGTCGCTGGCTGCTGCTGCGTCTCGGTCACGGTCACCTCCACGGAACGTCCCGGCAAAAGGGCCTCCTACCGTGCCACAACGTCGGGCCCGGTGCCAACCTTCCCGACCACGGCCAAAGGACGGGCCCGAAGCCGACGCGCAGAGGGCACGGCCCGACCGTCTACGATCGTGGGTCCGCCGTCGGAGGATCCCGGTGCCCGAGCAGGCCCAGTTGACGTTCGTCCCCAAGGGGGTCGTGCCCGCGGGGGGACGTCTGGTGTTGTGGCTTGCCGACGACGCGGACACCAGCAGCCAGTCACGCCTCGAGCAGGCGGCCGACGATCTCGGGCTGCCGTCGGGCGAGGCCGCGCTGCTGTCGACCATCGGGACGGCGGACGGCGTGCCCCGTCCCCGCGACGTGCCGGCCCGCTACCTGCCCGTGCTGCCGGCCGTGCGCCGGCTCGCCGCCATGCCCCCAGGGGGCGACTGGCCGGCGTGGTCGCGACCGTCCGCCTCCGTGTTGGCCTGGAGCGTCGCGGCCAAGCTCGGGCTCGAGCTGGTCGCGGCCGGCAGGCTCCTGCCGTCGTTCCGGGCGGGCGACGCGCCCACGACGGGTATCGCCCACTGGCAGGTGGCGGCGAAGGCCGACCGGAGGGTCGCCGACCTCGCGCAGCGGCTTCCGGTGGCGGCCCACGCCCTGCGCCGGCCGACGGGATCGCTCTGGGACCCCGAGGAGCTGCTGGCGGCCTTCCTCGACGCCGTCGCCGACGCGTGCGC
>CAZSQF010000007.1:12429-28614 GCA_964608935.1 uncultured Actinomycetota bacterium
CGGGTGGATGCCGAGCACGCGTGGCAGCACGGTGGGCGTCCGCTCGAGCTCGCCGGCCGTCGCGTCGCCGACCCCGAGGCGTCCCTGGTCCGCGGCCTCGCCGTCGCGGCGCGGCTGTTCCCGCCGATCGACCGGAGCCTGTCCGAGACGCGACCCGTCGGTGTCGACCTGACGGGTGCCGAGGTGGCCGAGCTGCTGGCGGACGGGGTCGATGCGCTGGCGGCCGGAGGCGTCGGCGTCGAGGTCCCGCCCGAGCTGCGCGACCATGGTGGGCGACGGCTGCGCCTGCGTGTCCGGATCGGCCGGACCACCCCCGCCGCACCGCGGGTGGACGGTGCCGACCCGCTCGGCCTGACATCCATCACCGACCTGCGCTACGAGGTGGCGCTCGGTGACGACGTCCTGAGCCCCGAGGACTTCGCCCAGATCGTCGCGATGAAGCAACCACTGGTGCGGTGGCGTGGCAACTGGGTCCGGATCGACCAGGATGAGGTCGATCGCATCGATGAGCTCGCGGGACAGAGCGCGTCGCTCGAGCTCACCGAGGCACTGGCCGCGGCCCTGTCCGGACAGCACCACGTCCGGGGCCTGGGCTGGGTCGAGACGGTCGCCGACGGCCACCTCGGCGAGCTGCTCGAGCGGCTGCGTCGCTCCGATGGTCCGGGCGACGCCGAGATCGTCGGGATCGACGGCGAGCTACGGCCCTATCAGGAGCGGGGCGTGGCGTGGCTCCAACGTCTCAGCGAGCTCGGGATGGGGGGTGTGCTCGCCGACCAGATGGGGCTCGGCAAGACCGTGATGGCGATCGCGCTGCTGACCTCGCGTGCGCAGGACCGACCGCACCTGGTCGTGTGCCCGACCTCGGTGGTCGGCAACTGGGAACGTGAGCTGGGCCGTTTCGCGCCGGGCGTGCCGGTGATCCGCCACCATGGCCCGGACCGCGCCGTGGCCCGGAAGGCGTTTGCGGCAGGTCATGTGACCGTGACCAGCTACGCGTTGCTCCGACGCGACATCGGGCTGCTCGAGAACGTGGACTGGGACGTCGTCGTGTTCGACGAGGCCCAGCAGATCAAGAACCCGTCGTCCAAGGGGGCACAGGCCGCACGCGCCCTGACGGCACGGACCCAGATCGCCATGACCGGGACGCCCATCGAGAACCGCCTGTCGGAGCTGTGGGCGATCGTCGACGTCACCAACCCGGGTCTGCTCGGGTCGCAGCGGGCGTTCGCCGACCGCTTCGCGATGCCGATCGAGCGCTGGCACGACCAGGCCGCCGCGGAGCGGCTGCGGCGCCTGGTCAGTCCGTTCGTGCTGCGGCGACGCAAGGACGATCCGGAGGTCTCGGTCGACCTCCCCCCGAAGCAGGAGGTCACGGTCGCGTGCTCGCTGACCCGGGAGCAGGCGAGCCTGTACCAGGCGGCCGTCGATGACGCGTTCAGCGGTGGCGGGCTCGGGTCGACCGCGTTCGAGCGACGTGGGCGCATCCTCGCGCTGCTGACCGTCCTGAAGCAGATCTGCAACCATCCCGCCCACTACCTGCGTGATGCCGACCCGGCCAGGACGCCGGAGGGAGCGCGTCTGGTCGGGCGGTCCGGCAAGCTGGCCCGTGCCACCGAGATCCTGGGCGAGCTGGTCGACGCCGGCGAGCGGGCGCTGGTGTTCACCCAGTTCCGCGAGATGGGCCACCTGCTCGTCGCGCACCTCGCCGCCGTGCTCGGCCTTCCCGAGGTGCCGTTCCTCCACGGCGGGGTGCCTCTGGCCAGGCGCGACGCCATGGTGGCGAGGTTCCAGGAGGACGAGGCCGCGCCCCCGGTCCTGGTCGTGTCGCTGCGCGCCGGCGGCACCGGCCTGAACCTCACCCGCGCGAGCCGCGTGCTGCACTACGACCGGTGGTGGAATCCGGCGGTCGAGGATCAGGCCACCGACCGTGTGCATCGCATTGGGCAGACGCGGCCGGTGACCGTGCACACACTGGTCACTGCCGGCACGATCGAGGACCGCATCGCGGAGCTGCTGGAGCGCAAGCGGGCACTGGCCGACGCGGTTGTGGAATCGGGCGAGACCTGGATCACCGAGCTCGACGACGCCGAGCTGCACGACCTGGTCGCCCTGTCGACAGCCGAAGTCGCCGAGGACGACGACGACCCACCCGCGCCCCCGTCCCCGTCGCGGCCGGTGCTGACCTCGCTGCCCGGAGGCAGGCGATGACGGCCGACCGGCAGTGGTGGACACAGCGGTGGCTCGCCCTGGTCGAGCAGACGGGGCCCGAGCACGCCCGTCGGGTCCAGCGTGGCCATGCCCTGGTGCGACGCGGCCTGGTCGACGACCTGACGATCGAACCCGGCCGGATCACGGGCACGGTGCCCGAGGACCGGGGCCCGCCGGCCCGCGTGGAGCTGCGTTGCCGGGTTCCCGACGCCGCCGCGTGGCGCAGCGCCGTGGCGCGGCTGTCCGCCGAGCTGCGCTTCACCGCGGCGTTGCTCGAAGGGGTGCTGCCGGAAGGCATCGACGAAGTGCTCGCCGATGCCGGCGTCGTGCTGGTGCCCGAGCTCGACGAGCTCGAGCAGCGCTGCACCTGCCGGGAGCACGCAAGGCTGTGTCGCCACGTCGCAGCCGTCCACATCGCGGCCGCGATCCGCTTCGATCGCGATCCGTTCCTGCTGCTCGAGCTGCGCGGGCGCACGCGTGACGACCTGCTGCAGGTGCTGCGGTCGGAACGGGGCGGCGAGGTGGGTGTCCCCGACGCCGAGCTCGACCTGTCCGTGGGGCTGTTCGCGCCGCGCGGAGACCTGGACGCGATCGCGCTGCGGCCGGCTCCGATCGAGGACCCGGCGGCCCTGTTGACCCACCTCGGTCCACCGCCCGGCGTGTCGGACCTGACGCCGTTCGTGCGGCTGGTCGAGCGGGCCGCGGCGACGGCGTGGCGTGTCGCCGCCGGCGACGGCGCCGCCGCGGCCGACGAGGAGGTGCTCCTCGCCGAGCTGCGCGCGCAGCGGGTCGGGACGGCCGTGTCGCTCGCCGACGCGCTCGGCCGGGACGCCGAGGAGGTCCGCGACGAGCTCGACCGCCTGTTCGACGAGGGCACGGTCATGCGGACCGGGTCGGGCACGCGGGCGCGCTACCGCGCCGCGGCCTCCGCGCCGCTGTCGTCCTGACCACCAGGCGACGTCGCCTCGTCGCTCGGGGCGACCCGGCCCTCGAGCACCACGGGGCCCGGCTCGGCGTCGCCGATCCGCTGCACGGTGACCGTGACCCGTGGGAAGAGCTCCACCGCCACGCCGGCCCACAGGTGCACGGCATCCTGGGGGTCGCGGGCGTGGAAGGTCCCGATGCTGACCGTTCCGCCGGTCCCGTGGACCCAGCCCTGGTAGTAGGTGCCGGGTGCAGCCGGGGGGAGCCCGTCGAGCTCGAGCTCGAACCACTCGCCGGCGCCGGTGGACCACACACGACCGTTCGCGGTCGCGTCCGGGGTGAGCTCGGTCCCGGCCAGCTCGAAGGTCTCGCCCGGCCGCTCGTCCTCACCGCCGACGAGCAGCCCGACCCCCGCGGCGACGAGAGCCACCACGGCCGCCGCGGCTGCGGCCCATGCGGCCGGGCGGCGCCACCGCGTGCGCGCTGCCGCGGTCGCGGTCGTGCCGGAGGCAAGGTCCCGTTCGGCGGAGGCGTCGCGTTCGATGGCCGCCAGGACGTCGGCGGCCCCTGACGGCGGCTGCTCCCAGGTGCTGGCATCGGCCAGCTGCTCGCGGATCGCGGCCACCTCCGCCGACAGGGGCCCCCAGTCGGGGTCCCACGCACCCGTCTCGAGGTAGGTCGCGATGCGGTCCTCGGGTGTCATCCGGCCACCTCCGAGAGGTGCGACAGCCGCGCCGCGAGGCGCCGATGTGCCCGGTGCGAGCGCGACTTCACCGTGCCGACGGGGATGTCGAGGCGTTCGGCCGCCTCGGTCTGGGTCAGACCCGCGAAGTGGGTCAGGCGCAGCACCTCGCGCTCGTCCTCGGGGAGGTCGTCCAGGGCGGTCCGGACCTCCCACGCCTCCCAGGCGTGCTCGAAGGTGGCGGGCGCAACGCCGGTGTCGACGCTCCCCTCGTAGGCGCGGTTACGGGCCACGCGGTCCTCCTCCCGCCACACGTCGATGGCGACCCGGCGCGCGATCGCGTACAGCCACGGGGCGAGTGGGCGCTCCGGGTCGAAGGTCCCCGCCGCGCGCCATGCCCGGACGAATGTGCGCTGGACCGCGTCGGCGGCCAGGTCGCGGTCGCCGAGCAGGCGTACTGCCACCGTCGTCACGGCGCCGGCGTAACGGTCATAGACGGCCCGCACCGCGGCGGGGTCACCGTCACGGAACCGGTGGGACAGGTCCCGGTCGCCGGCGTTCATGGCGCCCTCGGGACCCGGGGCACGACGGTCGGCCAGCCGGTGCACCGTGGCCCGGCGGGTGGTGGCCATCGTGCCGGCTCCGGGGTCGTGGGTGGTCCTCTCCCTTGACGGTACGGACGTGGGCCGCCCGCGGTTCTCACGCCCGCTCCGGCAGCTGCTTCCGGGCGGTGACCGCGACGGCCCGCCGCCGAAGGTAGTCCGACACCAGATGCGCGGGGTCGTCGAGGGCCTCAAGTACGGTCCGGCTGGCGTCGATCCCGAGGGGGGCGGCGGCGACCCGTGCACGGCTTTGTTGACCATGTTCGCAACATGAGTGCACATTAGGGCACACTGGCCACAGCAGCACCGCGAGAGGAGCTCGTGCGCTCACGTGACGTCACCGGTCGTTCACGCACCGTTTCGGGTCGGTGGGTCATCGCGCTGGCGCTCGGCATCGTGGTGGCCGCCCCCACGGTCGCGGTGGCGCAGTCGCTGGACGAGCTGCGTCGGGATCTCGACGAGGCCCGCGACGAGGCCGGCCAGCTCGACGACCGGCTCGGCGGTGTGCGCTCCCAGATCTCGGCCACTGAGCAGGAGCTGGCCGAGCTCGCGGTCCGGCTCGACGACGCCCGAGCGCGCCTCGAGGCCGCCGAGGGCCAGGTCGTGCTCGCCGAGGAGGCGCTGCTCGAGGCGCAGGAGGAGCAGGAGGTCGCCGAGGCGGATCACCGGCGTGCCGAGCAGCTGCTCGTCCGTACCGAGCAGGAGCTCGCCGACGAGGAGGACCGACTCGCGGAGCAGCTGGTGGAGAGCTTCAAATACGGCACGGTCGGTGCGACCCGGGGGGCGATGGTCATCGAGGTGCTGCGCCGCGCCGAGGACCCCAACGGCTTCGCGGTCGGCATGAAGCAGCTCAAGGTCGTGGTCGACACCCAGGAGGCCACCGTCCAGCGCGTGTTCGACCTGCGTGATGAGCGAGCGGAGCTCGCCGACGACGCCGCCCGTGCGAGGTCGCGCGCGGTCCAGGCCGCGAACGAGGCTGCCTCGACCCTGGCCGTCGTCGAGGACCTGCGCGAACAGGCGGCCGAGCTCGCGGATCAGGTGGCCGCCGAGGAGGCCCGGCAACGCACCATCCTCGACTCGCTGCGCACCGACGCAGCCGAGACCGAGGCGCTGCTCCAGCGGGTCGAATCACGCCAGCGCGAGCTGCGCGCCGAGTACGACAAGCGGCGCGCCGAGGAGGCGCTGCAGATCGCCGCGGGATCCGGGTCCGCGCCGCCGATCGACGGCTACTGCCCTGTCCAGGGTGCGATCGCCGGCCGGGACTTCATCAACGACTGGGGCTTCCCGCGCTCCGGTGGTCGCAGCCACCAGGGCAACGACATCTTCGCCGCCAAGGGCACGCCGGTCGTCGCCATCCAGGGCGGCACGGTCGTGCGGATCAACCCGCCGAGCCGCCCCACCCGCCTGGGTGGGATCACCGTGACCTATCGGACCGCCGACGGCAGCGAGTGGTACAACGCCCACCTCGACACCATCGCCAGCGGCATCTCGGTGGGGACCTCGGTGTCCGCCGGGCAGCAGATCGGCACGGTCGGACAGACCGGCAACGCTGCGGCCACGCCTCCGCACCTGCACCTCGGGCGGAAGTACGGCGGCTCGTGGGTCAACCCCTGGCCCGCGATGAGCCAGATCTGCTGACCCACGAGGGCGGCGCCCCTATCGCTCGTCGCGGCGGTCGAGCCACGCCTCGAGGTCGTGGCGCAGCTCGGCGAGCTCGGCCGCGATCTCGTCCGGTTCGGCGCGGTCGTCGGCCCGACCGCGTCCGCCCGAACGGCGGCCACGCCAACGGCTCCAGATCGGTGGGACGAGGCTCGCGAGACGGCGGTCGCCGCGGGCGGCCTCGAGGAACGCTCGCCCGGCCGAGGAGCTCGGCAAGGTCGCGTCGCCGGCCGGCACCGGAAGGTCGACACGCCACATCCCGTCGGTCTCGAGCGCGCGCTTCGCCCCCAGGTGGTCGAACACCTCGAGCATCGCATGGTTGCCGTCGAGGACGTAGCTGCGGAAGACCTCCACGCCGTTGTCGCGTGCCCGTGCCGCCAGCGCGCCGAGCAGGATCGTGCCAGCGCCCTGGCCGTGGTACTCGTCGGCCACCGTGATCGCCGCCTCGGCCACGGTCGGCTCGTACACCTCCCGGATGTAGCGGGCGACCCCGACGCCGGGGACGTCCGCCCGACGCAGGTCGAGGGCGACGAGCGCCTCGTGATCGACGTGATCGACCTCGGTGAGGTAGGCGAGCTGCTCGTCGGTGAACTCGTCCACCTCGGTGTGGAAGCGCAGGTAGCGCGACGCGGGCGACAGCCGTGCCAGTCCTTCGGCGAGCCGAGCCCGGTCGGTGGCGCGGATCTGGCGCAGCAGCACCGGGGTCCCGTCCCGCAGCGTCGCCTCACGGTGCCACTCGCCGGGCGCCGCTCGGATCGGATCCGCTGGGTCGTCGTCTCGCGTCATCGGCCCTCTAGGCTACGTCGTCCGGCGCGCCGGGAGGGCCGCCCTGACGAGGCACTGCGGAGGGATCCGACGTGACACTGGGACAGTGGCTTGTGGCGCTGGGCTTCGCCACGCTCGTGGCGGTGGCGATCATGGCCGGGTTGGTCTGGTGGGTGTTGTGGTCGTAGGCACAGGAGGTGCCGCGTGCGAACGAGGGACGCGGTGGCGGGTGCCCTCGCGGTGGGGGTCGCGCTCGCGATCGGCGAGCTCGTCGCCGGCCTGTCGGGGGCGGTCCCCTCGCCCTTGGTCGCCGTCCAGCAGGCGCTGATCCCCCGACTGCCCGACCCGGTCGTCGGTTGGGCCATCGAGACCCTCGGCACCGCAAACCGGCCCGTGCTCGCCGGCGCGTCGCTCGCCGTCGCGCTCGTCACCGGCGCTGGCGTCGGTGTGGCGGCGCGGCGCTCCTACAGGACGGCCGCCCTCGTGTTCATCGTCGTCGCGGCCGGGGCCGTCCCCGCGTCCCTGTCACAACCGGACGCCGCGGTGCTGCCGGTCGTAGTCGGGCTCGCGCTGGCTACCGCGGCCGGCCTGATCACCTTGCACCGCCTGTTGGCGGTGGCGACGCCGGCCCCGACACCCGCCCCACCCGAGCCGTCGCGGCGGGCGTTCCTGCGTGCGGCCGCGGGTGTCGCCGCCGCGACGCTCGTCACGGCGGCAATCGGGCGCCTCGTGCTGACCGAGCTGACCCGAGCGGTCGACCCGAGCGCCGTGCGGCTGCCACGTCCGTCGCGGGCCCTGCCGCAGCTCGGTAGCGAGCACGTCTTTGCGACCCCGACCGGGATCAGCCCCCTGTTGACGCCCGCCGACCGCTTCTACCGCATCGACACCGCCGTCTCGGTTCCGCAGGTTGACCCCGCGACCTGGCGCCTGCGCCTGCACGGGCTCGTCGACCACGAGGTCGAGCTCACCTATGACGACCTGCTGGCGCTGCGCCTCGTCGAGGTCGACGCCACGCTGGCGTGCGTCTCGAACGAAGTCGGCGGTGACCTCATCGGCACCGCGCGCTGGCTCGGTGTGCCGCTGTCCGACGTGCTGGGCCTGGCCGGGATCGGTGGCCACGCCGAGCAGGTGGTCGGCCGCTCCGTCGACGGCTGGACCGCCGGGTTCCCGATCGACGCCGCCCTCGACGATCGCTCGGCGATCGTGGCCGTCGGAATGAACGGCGACCCGCTGCCGACCCGGCACGGCTTCCCGGCGCGGCTGGTCGTCCCCGGCCTGTTCGGGTACGTCTCGGCCACCAAGTGGCTGTCGGACATCGAACTGGCGACCTGGGACGGCTTCGACGGCTACTGGGTGCCGCGCGGCTGGGCCAAGGAAGGCCCGATCAAGACCTCGTCGCGGATCGACGTGCCTGCCGGAGGCTCCGTCGACGCAGGCCCGGTCGTCGTCGCGGGCGTCGCCTGGGCGCCGCGCGAGGGGGTGTCGCGCGTCGAGGTTCGCGTGGACGACGGGCCCTGGCTCGAGACCGAAACGAGCGTTCCGTTGTCGGTCGACACCTGGGTGCAGTGGCGGCGGCGCCTCGAGCTGGCACCGGGGGAGCATCGTGTCACGGTCCGGGCGGTCGATGGTGACGGCCGGGTACAGCCAGAGGGGCCGAAGCGGCCGGCACCCGACGGTGCCGAGGGATGGCACCAGATCCGGGTGCGCGCCGCCTGACGGTGGAGGCGTGCGCGGTGGACGCTCACGCCGCGCTGTGCGACCCTTTCGGGCTGCTCGACCCGGCGCCGGGAGGACGCGCCAGGATGCGAAACGTCTTGTCCGCGGCCGCGGTGCTGGTCCTGATGGTGGCGTGCGGCTCGCCGCCAACGGCGGCTGAGCCGGTCGTGCTCCGGGTCGTCATGGCCGACGACTGGGCGACGGCACCCGCGCTCGGGGCGGTGATCGACGCCTTCGAGGCGGACCACCCCGGTCTGCGTGTGGAGCTGCAAGGGTCGCCGTTCTCGCGCGTCCCCGAGCTCGTGCAGGCCGCGCGTGACCTCGACCAGCCCTACGACCTCGCTCACTGGCACGCCTTCGCCGCGGCCAACGCCGGGCTCGCGCAACCGGTCGACGGGTTGTGGGACGATGCCGGCCTGACCGACGCCGAATACCTCGACGGGGCCATCGAGGGCGTGATGTGGGACGGGCAGCACTACGGCGTCCCGCTGGACGTCAACGCCTTGGTCCTGCTCGTGAACCGGACCGTCACCGACGCCGCCGGCGTCGACACCGACCGGCTGCGGACCATCGCCGGGTTCCGCGCCGCCGCGGACGAGCTCGTCGACTCGGGTGTCGTCGATCACGCCATCCCGGTCACCGCGAGCAGCTGGTCCACGTACGGCTGGATCGTCGCGCACGGCGGCGAGCTGGTCGAGCTCGATCCGGAGTCCGGACAGCCCACCTTCCGGTTCGACGACCCCGGGACCGTGGCCGCCGTGGGGCTCCTCCGGGATCTCGTCGACAACGATCTCGCGCCGCCGCCGTTCGCCCCTGACCTGGCGCTCGACGCCGTGCAGTCCTTCGCGCAGGGGCGGGTCGCCATGTACGCGACCGGGTCGTGGGACCTGCCGGTCACTCGCCGGGCCGTGAACGGCGCGGCCGAGTTCGACGGCAACATCGCGATCCTGCCGCTGCCCCAGCGTGACCCGAGCCGGCCGCGGACGGTGCTCGGAGGGTCCAGCTTGTTCATCCCCGTGGACGCGGAGCAGCCCGAGCTGGCGTTCGAGCTCGCCCTGCGCCTGACCGAGGACGACACCGCGTTGCGTCTCGCGGCCGAGGAGGGCCGCCTACCCGCCCGGGCGCGGGTCTACGAGGCCGAGCTGTTCCGATCGTCCCCCCAGGTCGCGGCCTTCGTCGACCAGCTGCCGCACGCCGAGGTCATGCCGCTGATCGCGTGGCCGGAGCTGGCGGACGCGTTCCGGGAGGCCCTCGAAGCGGTGCTGTCCGGTCGCGCGGCCGCGGAGCCGGCGTTGAGCGGGCTGCAACGCTTCGCCGAGGAGAGCCTGGGATGAGTGGCAGCGGGTCTCGACGCGGGTGGCGACTGCCGACCCTGCCCGGGACGCCGCTGCGGCCGAAGATCCTGGCGGCGGTGGTCGCCGTGCTAGCTGTGGCGAGCCTCGTGACGCTGATCCTGGAGACGCGCCTGACGCGCGAGGGGCTGCGCGACCAGGCCGCGAGCCTGGCCGAGGAGCAGGGGCGGGCGCTCGATCGGGCGCTGAGCAACGAGCGCATCAACACCGGGCAGCTGACGCGAGCCGTCGCCCAGCGGTTCGCCGTCGACCCCGGCGGCGGGGAGGTCCCCGATCGCCCCCGCGCGGCCATGAGCGTCCTGTCGCTCGTGCGCAACGCCGGCAACCAGCTCCAGCTCGGTGTCGCCGTGGACGTCGGGACCGGCGAGGTGTTCGCCGCCCTGCCGTCTCGCCACACCGTGGTCGTCCCCGGGCCGGTGCCCGTCGCCGCCGACGGCGTGGACGGCTCACAGCGTGTCGTTCCCCTCCGGGCCGCCGACGGCTCGTCCGCGCACGGACTCGTCCACGTGGTGCTGGTGTCGCGGGTCGACGAGCCCTACCTCCTGGCCGTCGGCTACCCGCTCGACCCAGCCCGCGCCCGGCACCTGCGTCAGCTGACCGGCGCGGACGACGTCGACCTCGTCGTCGACGGGCGCGTCGTGGCCGCGACCCGGGAGGGGGCGGTCGGTGGCGGGCCGCTGGGCGACTGGGAGCAGGCCCACGAGGCCCAGGTGCTCGAGGACGGCCGCACGGTGCGCTACGTCCGTCTCAGCAGCGACGGTCCGTGGGCGGCGTCCGCGGCCGTGGGGCTGGTCATCGACGACCCGCTCGCGGCGCTCGACGTGCAGCTGGCCCGCACGCGGGGGCTGATGGTGGCGCTGCTGCTGGTCGTCGGAGGGCTGCTCGCCTTCGCGCTGGTCCGTGTCCTGACGCGTCCGATCCTGCAGCTGACCGAGACCGCGACCGCGATCGCCGCCGGCGACCTGGACCGGCCCTTCGACGTCGATCGGCAGGACGAGATCGGCACGCTGGGGCGCACGCTCGAACGGATGCGCCGCCGGCTCCGCGCCCAGCTGCTCGTGATCCGCCAGCAGGCGCGGGCGCTCCAGGACGCGGCACGGCGCATCGTGGGCGTCCAGGACGCCGAGCGTCGCCGGGTCGCGCAGGATCTGCACGACGGCATCCAGCAGCAGCTGGTCGTGCTGCGGATGCAGGTCGGTGCCGCCAGGGCCCGCCTCGCCGACGACCCCGAACGGCTCGACGAGGAGGTCGAGGCGCTCGCCGACGCGATCGATCGGCTCCTCGATGATCTCCGCGACACCGGACAGGCGCTGTTCCCGTCGATCCTTCGGGATCGGGGCCTGGGCGGTGCCCTGTTCTCGCTCGCCTCCCGGACCGAGGTGGCCCTCGACGTCCGTCTGGATCCCGACCCGCTGCCCCGTGTCGACGAGGCGATCGAGACCAACGCCTATTTCCTCGCCTCGGAGGCCGTGACCAACGCGCTCAAGCACGCCGATGCGGAGCGGATCGTGGTCGAGGTCACCCACCGCGACCACGCGCTCACGGTGAAGGTGATCGACGACGGGCTCGGCTTCGATCCGGTGGCGTCGGCACGCAACGGCGGGGTCACCCACATGCGTGACCGGGTCAACGCCCTCGGTGGATCGCTGCAACTGCGGTCGCGGCCGGGGCAGGGAACCCGCGTGACGGCGGTCTTCCCGTTGTCAGTCGGTGGTCCGCTGGAGGTAGAACAACACCGCGGCGACGCGCCGGTTGAGCTCGACCTCCTCGGTCAGGCCGAGCTTTCGGAAGATGGAGTTGGAGTGCTTCTCGACGGACCGGTCGCCGATGGACAGCTCCCGGGCGATGGCGGCGTTGCCTCTGCCGGCGGCCATGAGGCGGAGGACGTCGAGCTCCCGCGGCGTCAGCCCGGCCAGCCGTGACGCGCTGCGTCGGTGCTGGGCCTCGAGCAGCGCCTCGACGATGCGCGGGTCGAGCAGCGAGCCACCGTCGCAGACCTCCTCGATCGCCTGGACGATCCGGTCGGAGTCGCCCAGGCGCTCCTTCAACAGGTAGGCGACGCCGTCGGATCCCCCCTTCAGCAGCTCGAGCGCGTACTCGGGGTCGGCATGCTGTGACAGGACCACGATCCCGATGCCGGGCCGCTGTTCGCGCACGCGGTGCGCAAGCTCGATCCCCTCGGTCGTGTAGGTGGGTGGCATGCGGATGTCGAGGATGACGACGTCGGGGTCGGCATCGAGCTGTGTGGCGAGCTCGTCCGGTGTCGCGGCCGTGCCCAGTACCTCGAGGCGCGGATGGCCCTCGAGCACCGCCCGTGCTCCTTCGCGGACGAGGTAGTCGTCCTCGGCGATCAGCAGCCGGATACGCCGGTCAGCCACCCGGTTCGCCTCCTGAGGTCCACCTGGCAGCCTAGGAACATCGGGTGGCCGGCGAGGGGCCGATGTGGGCCAGCGGGTCGCGCCGCCTGCCGTTGGTGGTGCTAGCCCCCCCATGGCAAGAGCCGTGCGGGCACGCTTCCGCGGTGCGGTTGCGCGTGCGAGGATCTGACCGGCACGCGACGAGCCGCCGTTCGGGGCTGTTGGCGGTGGAACGTGCGCCACAGGGGGCCGCGGAGGCCGCGGTCGTGGCGGGGGGCGATCGCGTCCGGGCCGGGGCCGCACGGCTGGTGTGTCACGGGATGTGGCAGGGGGCTGAAACGTCCCGAGACGCACCAGCCTTCACGTGTCACGGGCGTCCTCCCGCGCGCACAAAGCGCGCGGCCGCGCGCCAGGTCAACGCCCCTCGCCGGTCGCGCCTCGTCGGTGGCGCTGTCGGAGCCAGGCCGCGTAGGTGATCAGCGCGAGCACGGCGAAGCTGTGCCACTGCACGGCGTAGGACAGATGGTTGGCCTCGGAGCGCTCCGGGCGGTCGAGCACCGCCGGCCACGGACCCTCGGTCGGTGGGTCCTGCCGCTCGAGTCGCACGACCATCGGGAACAGCTCACCCGCGACCTGCTCGTCGATCCGAGCGGTGTCGGCGTGAAAGACCCGCTTCAGGCGCCCCTCCGCGGGATCGCGTGCGCCGAAGCTCGGTTGCGACACGGGGCGTTCGAGCACGCCCTCGACCACGACCTCCCCGTCGGGAGGCGACGCCTCGGCGACGGGAGGCTCGGACAGCTGTGAGGGGACCCACCCGCGACGGACCAGGACGAGCCGACCGTCGGCGAGCTCGAGCGGCGTGAGGACGTGGAAGCCGGTCTGACTCCGGTGCTCGCGGTTGCGTTGGAGGAGCTCCTCCCCGGTCCGGAAGGTGCCGCGCAGCTCGACCCGCCGGAACTCGTACGCCCGGTCGTCGACGTCACCGCCCTCGGCGACGAGCGTGGCGAGGTGCACCGGCGGGGCCGCGAGCCGTGCCTCGAGTCGTTGGTTGCTCTCACGCACGGTGGCGAGCCGGTCGAGCTGCCACTGGCCGAGCCACACACAGCCGACGGCCACCCCCAGCACGAGCAGGTGGCTGACGATCGCCCGGGGGCGGATGAGGTCGCGCAGCATCGTCGCGGAGCGTACCGGCGCCGCCATCGGTCCTACGCTCGACGCGCCGGCGCGGAGGTCCGACGTGCACACCATCCACCATCGGGACGGGCACCTTGGCTGGGATCGGAGCCAGCCACCCGTGGCCGAGGTCGGCCCCGGCTCCGAGGTCGAGGTCGTCATGGCCGACTGCTTCGACGGCCAGCTCGGTCCCGACGCCACAGCCGTGGATGTGACGGCCCTCGACCTCGACCGCGCCAACCCCTTGACGGGACCGATCCGGATCGACGGTGCGGCGCCCGGGGACGCGCTCGCGGTCACCCTGGTCGACCTCGAGGTCGCAGCGACCGGTTGGACCACGACGATCCCCGGCTTCGGACTGTTGTCCGACGAGTTTCCCGACGCGCACGTCGTGGTGTCGTCGATCCGCGCCGACGCCGTGTCGTTTGGTGCGCTGGCCCGCCTGCCGGCCCACCCCTTCCTCGGCACGGTCGGAGTGGCACCGGCCGCACCGGGCCGCCACGACGTGATCCCTCCACGACGTGTCGGCGGCAACCTCGACTGCCGCGACGTGCGCCCTGGGGCCACGCTGCTCCTGCCGGTGGAGGTCGAGGGGGCCCTCCTGTCGCTCGGCGACCCCCACGCCGCCCAGGGCGACGGGGAGGTGTGCGGCACCGCCGTGGAGACGGCCGCGACCGCGCGCATCCACGTCGATGTCTGGTCGGGCCTCGACCTGCCGGCCCCACAGCTCGAGGGCGTGCCGGTCGACGCGCGTGGTGCCGGCCGCACGTACGTCACGACCGGGGTCGGGCCCGACCTGTTCGTCGCCGCCCGCGACGCGACCCGGGCGATGCTCGAGCACCTCGTGTCACGCCACGACCTCGCGGCGGACGACGCCTACGCACTGTGCTCGGTGGCTGCCCACCTGCGGATCGCCGAGATCGTCGACGCGCCGAACTGGGTCGTCGCGATGGAGATCGACCCCGAAGTGCTGGCCGGGTGACGCCGAGGCGCGCTCACCCGCCCTCGCCGCCGACACGCACGTCGCGTGCACCCATGCGGGCGGCGTCTGCGGTGCGATCGTCGGGCATCCGCTGCGACTCGAGCTCGGCCTCGACGCGGGCGTCGTAGTGCTCGATCTCGCGCCCCACGTCCGCCTCGCTCCAACCGAGCACCTCGCCCATGAGGGGTGCGATGTCGCGCGCCGCCTCGGTGCCCCGGTCGAAGGTCTCGATCGAGATCCGCGTGCGTCGCGTCAGCACATCGTCGAGGTGGAGCGCGCCCTCGTGGCTGGCGGCGTAGACGGCCTCGACCTTGAGGTAGTCCTCCGCGCCGGCGATGCGCGCACCGAGCTCGGGCCGATCGGTCATGAGGTCGAGCAGCTCACCGACCATCGCCCCGTACCGCAGGAGCAGGTGCTCCACGCGGGTCACGTGGAGGCCGGACTCCGCGGCGAGGCGGTGGCGCCGGTTCCACACGCCGTGAAAGCCCTCGGCGCCGAGGAGCGGGGTCCGCGCGGTCACGGACCGGGGCACGCGCTGCGGCAGCGACCGCGCGACGGCGTCGACGGCGTCCTTCGCCATCACCCGGTACGTGGTGTACTTCCCGCCGGCGATCGTGATCAGTCCGGCGACCGACTGGCCGACGGCGTGTTCGCGCGACAGCCGGCTCGTGTGGGCGGACTCGCCCGCCAGGAGCGGTCGAAGACCCGCGTACACGCCTTCGACGTCGCGGTGGGTCAACGGGGTGCGCAGGACGCCGTTGACGCGGTCGAGCAGGTACTGGATGTCGGTGGCCGAGGCGGCGGGATGCGCGAGGTCGAGGTCCCAGTCGCTGTCGGTGGTGCCGATGAGCCAATGGCGGCCCCACGGGATCACGAACAGCACGCTCGTCTCGGTGCGCAGGATGATGCCGCCGTCGGCGTGGATGCGGTCCTTCGGCACGACCAGGTGGATGCCCTTGGACGCGCGCACCTCGATGCGCCCACGTCCGGCCATCTGCTGGATCCGGTCGGCCCAGACACCGGAGGCGTTGACGACCTGACGGGCGCGGACGTCGAGATCCGCCCCGGTCTCCTGGTCGCGGACCCGGGCGCCGACGACGCGCTCGCCCTCGCGCAGCAGCCCCACCACCCGGGCCGACGTCGCCACGACCGCGCCGTGGCTCGCCGCGGTCCGCGCCAGCTCCATCGTGTGGCGCGCATCGTCCACCTGGGCGTCCCAGTACCGGACCGCGCCGACGAGCCGGTCGGCGCGTAGCGCGGGGGCGGCCCGGGCGACGGCGCGTCGTGACAGGTGCTGGTGCCGCGGCAGGTGCCGGGCGCCGCCCAGCGTGTCGTAGAGCAGCACGCCCGTCCCCACGTAGGCGCGCTCCCACACCCGTCGCGTGAGCGGATACAGGAACGACACGGGACGGACCAGGTGAGGTGCGAGCTCGCGGAGCAGGAGCCCGCGCTCCCGCAGCGCCTCGCGGACGAGGCCCCCGTTGAGCTGCTCCAGGTAGCGCAGGCCACCGTGCACGAGCTTCGATGAGCGCGACGAGGTCCCTGCCGCGTAGTCGCGCTGCTCCACGAGGGCGACGCTCAACCCTCGTGTCGCCGCGTCGAGGGCGATGCCCGAGCCCGTCACGCCACCGCCGATCACGAGCAGGTCGTAGGTGGACCCGCGCATGCGGTCGAGGTCGGCCCGCCGGCGGGACGGGGACAGCGCGACGGGTTCCACGTGGCTGGCCCCTCGGGCGGGTGCACGGCGCAAGGTGGGGCAGGGGCC
>CAZSQF010000008.1:0-8078 GCA_964608935.1 uncultured Actinomycetota bacterium
CCGCAGGACATCCTGCGCAACCCCCAGAAGCAGCGCACCCGCGACTTCCTCGGCGCCGTCTTCGAGCACTGAGCCGGCGTCACATCGGCACGGCGACCGCAACGGCGGGATCGCCGACGGCGATCAGCCCCGGATGATGGCGCATGATCACGATCCCGTCGGCCCCCGCCTCGAGCTCCAGCGGTGCACGCTCGAGATCGTCGAGGTCGTGGATCCGGGCGAGCACGGCACCGCGGGTGGTGTCGGCGCCGGGGTCGACGAGCGGCTCGAACAGCCCGCCCCGAGGGGCGAGGTTGGTGCCCTCGTCCACCATGCGCACGAAGCGGGGTGGCGCCTCGACCTCCGGTCGGCCGCTGAGCACGGTCGCGTGTCTGAGGGTGTTGTAGACCCCCCTGACCGCGAACCCGAGGGTCCAGTCGCTGACCCCGCGCCCGCCCCCGAGCTCGGTGGTCAGGAACACCTTGCCCAGCTCCTCCACGGCCGCGTCGAGCAGCCCCGTGTTGTCGGGATCCCGCATGATCACCGCGAGCGGGGTGCCGAACACCTCGAGGTAGGCAAGGGTCTCGTCGCGCTGCCGCGCGTCGTCGAGGTCGTGGGACGCGACGAACGGGTGGAAGTTCATCGACGCACCACCCGAATGCAGATCGACCACGACCTCGGCACGCGACACCAGCTCGCGATAGACGAAGTCGGCCACCCGCTCGGTCACCGAGCCCCGGGCATCGCCCGGGAAGACCCGGTTCATGTTGGCCCCGTCGATCGGCGAAAGCCGCCGTCCGGCACGCAGCGCCGCATGGCTGAGACCGGGGACGACGATGATCCGGCCGGTGACCTGGTCGGGCTCGATGTCGTGGACCAGGCGGCGGAGCGCCAGCGGGCCCTCGAACTCGTCCCCGTGCGAGCCACCGATCAGCAGGACCGTGGGACCGTCGCCGTGGGCGATCACCGCGATGGGGGTGAGCAGGTTGCCCCAGCCCGACTCGTCACGCGACCAGGGGGAAACGACGCTGCCGATGGCCTTGCCGGGCGCGTCGAGATCGACGGTGCAGTGCAAGGAGGGCGGTGGGATCACGCGGGAACGCTAGCCCGGTGCCTAGAGCGCACGCAACCGGCACGCGTGCTGCATACCATCCGTCGCCGAAGCAACGGCGGCCCGTCGTGGGCCGGTCGTGGCGGGACGAGGAGCCTCCGGTGACCCAGCGATGACCGCGCTCGCCGTCACGATCGAGGACATCCGCGCCGCCCGACCGTTCGTCGAGCAGATGGCGATCCGGACTCCCCTCAAGCCGGCTCCGAAGCTGTCGGCGAGGGTGGGCCGCCCGGTCCACCTCAAGCTCGAATCGCTTCAGCCGACCGGCAGCTTCAAGATCCGCGGCGCCGCAGCCAAGATCGTCCCCCTCACCGAGGACGCTCGGGCCGCCGGCGTGGTGACCGCCTCGACCGGCAACCACGGCCGTGCCGTGTCCTATGTGGCCAACGCCCTCGGCCTGTCCGCCACGATCTGCCTGTCCGAGCACGTGCCGGCCGGCAAGGTCGATGCCCTGGCCGGGTTCGACTGCACGCTCGACATCGCTGGCCCGTCGCAGGACGCCGCGTTCGAACGCGCCACCGCGATGTCGCAGGCGCCCGGGGGGCCCACGCTCGTGCACTCCATCCTCGATCCGGTGGTGCTCGCCGGCCAGGGAACCTGCGGCGTGGAGATCTGCGAGGACCTCGCCGACGTCGGGACGGTGATCGTGCCGGTGTCGGGTGGGGGGCTCATGGCCGGCGTCGCGACGGCGGTCACCGCCCTGGCGCCCGATGCCCGCCTGGTCGGTGTGTCCATGGAGGGGGGCGCGGCGATGCACGCCAGCCTCCGAGCCGGACACCCGGTCGAGCTGCCCGAGGTCGACACCCTCGCCGACAGCCTCCAGGGGGGCATCGGGCTCGACAACGACACCACGTTCCCGATCGTGCGCGAGCTCGTGGACGATCTCGTCCTCGTCACCGAGGACGAGATCTGGGCGGGTATGCGCCATGCGCTGCACGAGCACCGATTGGTGCTCGAGGGGGCCGGCGCGGCAGGCATCGCCGCACTGCTCGCCGACCGGATCGAGCTGGCCGACGGCCCGGTCGCCGTGGTGTGCTCGGGCGCCAACGCCGAGCTCGACCAGGTCGCCCGCCTGGCGACCGACGTCCCAGCCGTCGCCGAGGGATGGGCCGGATGATGACCTGCATGGAGACGACGTGAAGGCCCTGGTGAAGGCAGCACCCGAGCCCGGCCTGGAGCTCGTGGAGGTCCCCGACCCGGACGTCGGCATCAACGACGTGCTGGTCCGAGTGACCACGACGGGCATCTGTGGCACGGACCTGCACATCCGCGCCTGGGACGACTGGGCCCAGTCCGCGGTCCGGTGGCCGCTGGTCGTCGGCCACGAGTTCGTGGGCGAGGTCGTCGACGTCGGGTCGAACGTCAACGACTTCGGGCCGGGTGACCGCGTGTCGGGCGAGGGCCACCTCGTGTGCGGCCGCTGCCGCAACTGCATGGCCGGCCGACGCCATCAGTGCGCGGCCACCGAGACCGTGGGAGTGACCCGGGCCGGCGCGTTCGCCGAGCTGATCGCGCTGCCCGCGTCGAACCTGTGGCGACACGCCGACGAGGTGCCCGACGATGTCGCCGCCATCTCCGACCCCCTCGGCAACGCCGTCCACGCGGCGCTCAAGTTCTCGGTGCTCGGCGAGGACGTCCTCATCACGGGCGCGGGGCCGATCGGCCAGATGGCGGCGGCGGTCGTCCGCCACGCCGGCGCCCGCCACGTCGTCATCACCGACGTGGTCGACCGCCGGCTCGAGCAGGCGCTCACGATGGGCGCGAACCGCACCGTGAACGTCGACCGCGCCCGCATCGCCGACGTCCAGACCGAGCTCGGGATGACCGAGGGTTTCGACGTCGCCCTCGAGATGTCCGGGCAGCCGTCGGCGTTGCACGAGATCCTCGACAACATGGCCCACGGGGGCTGCATCGCGCTGCTCGGGATCCCGACGCAGGAGATCGCCATCGACTGGACCAGGGTCGTGTTCAACATGCTCACGCTGCGGGGCATCTTCGGACGCGAGATGTACGAGAGCTGGTATGCCATGACCGCGATGCTCCAGACCGGGCTCGACGTCTCCCCCGTCATCACCCACCGCTTCTCGCACACCGAGCACGACAAGGCGTTCGACATCGCCGCCGACGGCCGCGCCGGCAAGGTGCTGCTCGACTGGACCGACGCGTGAGGAGCCGACCATGAACGACTCGCTCAGGCAGGCGCTGCGCGACGAGCTCGACGAGCTGCGCAGCGCCGGGACCTTCAAGGCCGAACGGGCGCTCGCGTCGCCCCAGGGCGGCACCGTGGCGGTCGGCGACGCCGAGCTGATCAACCTGTGCTCCAACAACTATCTCGGCCTGGCCGACCACCCCGCGATGACCTCCGCCGCCCGCGACGCCCTGGAGCGCTGGGGCTTCGGGATGGCGTCGGTGCGGTTCATCTGCGGCACGCAGGAGCTACACCTCGAGCTCGAGGCACGCCTGAGCCAGTTCCTCGGGACCGAGGCGACGATCCTGCACTCGTCCTGCTTCGACGCCAATGCCGGCCTGTTCGAGGTGCTGCTCGGGGAGCAGGACGCCGTGATCTCCGACGCGCTCAACCACGCCTCGATCATCGACGGCATCCGCCTGTGCAAGGCGCGCCGCCTGCGGTACGCCAACGGCGACCTCGACGACCTCGAGGCACGCCTGAACGAGGCGGCCGACGCGCGCCGCCGGCTCGTGGTGACCGACGGGGTGTTCTCGATGGACGGCTACCTCGCGCCCCTGGACGGCATCTGCGAGCTCGCGGACCGCTACGACGCCATGGTCGTCGTCGACGATTCGCATGCGACGGGCTTCATGGGCCCGAACGGCCGGGGCACCCCCGAACGGTTCGGCGTCGTCGACCGCGTGGACGCCGTGACCGGGACGCTCGGCAAGGCGCTCGGTGGCGCGAGCGGCGGCTACGTCAGCGGCCGCCGCGAGATCGTGGACCTGCTGCGACAGCGCTCCCGTCCCTACCTGTTCTCCAACTCACTGGCGCCCCCGATCACCGCCGCGGCGCTCGCGGCGCTCGACCTCGTCGAGAGCAGTCCGCAGTTGCGTGAACGGCTCCACGACCACACCGGGCGGTTCCGCAGCCGGCTCGAAGCGGGGGGCCTGGACGTCCTGCCCGGCGAGCACCCGATCGCCCCGATCATGCTGGGCGACGCGCATCGGGCGGTCGCTGCCGCCGAGCGTGCACTCGAGCAGGGCGTGTACGTGACCGCCTTCAGCTACCCGGTCGTGCCCGAGGGCCAGGCCCGGATCCGGACCCAGGTGTCCGCCGCCCACACTCCGGACGAGCTCGACCGCGCCGCCGACGTCCTGATCGAAGCGATCACGACGACCTGACCGCACCGCTGGTGACGCGACGGCGGGCACCGTGCGAGCACCGGGTGCTCCCTACCGCACAGGCGCGGACACCGCGGCGCGGTACACGTCACCCTCGGGCCATCGTGGGAGGTGGGACGTGACCCGACGAGCTGCACCACTGCATGCCGATCTGGAGCACCGCCGCCGGATCCCGCGGGAACCGCAGTCGCGGCACCCGTCGCGCGAGGGACCGTCCATGGCCGACCGGCGCCTGCTGGCGGCCACCGGGACCGCCTGGTGGCTGCTGCTGCTCGCCGCGATGGCGGTCGTGCCCGAGGCCGACGGCGTCAACGCCGAGCAGCTCAGCACGCTGTCGGAGGTGGCCGGCTTCACCCAGATCATCGCCATCGCCGGGGTGGCCCTCCTGCTCATGTCCGGACACCGACGCGGTGCCGGCGGGGCGATGCTCGTCGGCGGCGGGGTGTTCCTGGCGTCGGCGGTCGCCTGCGTGGCGACCGGCCACCATGCCTTCGGCGGCTGGTGGTACGGCCAGGCCGCGGCACTCGGCGGCATGATGGTGGCGGGCACGGCGGCACTCCGCGGAGGTCTCGGCCGGCGGCGGTGACCCGCTGAGCGTTCCGGGCCGGCGACGGGACCGGTCCGGGCGAGCGCATACCCTGCGCGCCCATGCCTCGCCTTGCCGCCGCAGCGCTCGTGTTCCTGTCGTCGGCCGCCGTGCTGGTCCTCGAGATCCTGGCGGCACGGCTGCTGGCGCCCTACGTCGGGGTCACGCTCGAGGTCTACACCGCGATCATCGGGGTGATCCTCGCCGGGATCGCGGTCGGTTCGTGGCTCGGGGGCAAGGCCGCCGACGCGGTCGAGCCGCGGCACCTGCTCGGTCCGCTGCTGCTCGCCGGCGGAGCGTTGGCATTCGTCACGATCCCGATCGTGGACGCGCTCGGAAGCGGCCTGCGGGGCGCGAGCCCGGGGACGACCACGCTGCTGACCTTCCTTGGGTTCTTTGCCCCCGCCGCGGTCCTGTCGGCCGTCACCCCAGCGGTGATCAAGATCCAGCTCGACTCGCTCGACGAGACCGGCCGCGTCGTCGGCCGCCTGTCGGCCATCGGCACCACCGGCGCCATCGTCGGCACGTTCACGACCGGTTTCCTGCTCGTCGCCGCCCTGCCGACGCGGCCGGTGATCCGGGCGGTCGGCCTCGCCCTCGTCGTGCTCGGCATCATCACGGTGCTCACGCTGCGCCGGGGCCGGGCGCTGAGCGCCGGCACGCTCGTCGCGGTGGTGGCCGCAGCGGCCGCGTCCTTTGCAGCCACCCACCCGTGTGAGCACGAATCGGCCTACTACTGCGCCTTCGTCGTCGAGGACGACGCTCGTGACGGGGGCCGCGCGCTGTGGCTCGACACGCTGCGGCACAGCTACGTCGATGTCGACGACGAGAGCCACCTCGAGTTCACCTACATGCAGTGGTTCGGCGACGCGCTGACCGCCGTGGCGCCCGACGGCGAGCCCGTCGACGCCCTCCACGTAGGTGGTGCGGGCTTCACGATGCCCCGCTACCTCCGGGCGGAGCACCCTGGCTCGACCTCGACGGTGCTCGAGCTCGACCCCCTGCTCGTCGAGGTGGCCAAGGACGAGCTCGGACTGGAGCTGCGCGACGACATCGAGGTCCTGATCGGCGACGCGCGCCTGACGATCGAAGCGCTCCCGGAAGGGGGCTACGACGTCGCGATCGGGGATGCCTTCGGTGGCGTCGCCGTGCCGTGGCACCTGGCGACCCGGGAGTTCATCGAGCTGATCCACGCCCGCCTGCGCCCCGAGGGCATCTACGCGATGAACGTCATCGACTACGGCCCACGCGCGTTTCTCCGGGCCGAGATCGCCACCATCGACGTCGTGTTCGGGCACGTCGCGGTGATCGGCCGCCCCGGGTCCTTCGGCCCCGCCGACGGCGACGTCGGAGGCAACTATGTCGTGCTCGCATCCGACACTCCCCTGCCGCTCGACGAGGTGATGCGGGCGAACCAGCGTCGCGCACGTGTCGACGAGATCCTCACGGACGACGAGCTGGACGCGTTCGTCGCCGATGCACCGGTCCTGGTCGACGATTTCGCCCCCGTCGACCAGCTGCTCACACCGTTGCCGACCGGCTAGAGCCGCCGACCGCCGGCGGTCCGACGGCTGGCCCTCCGAAGGACGAGAGTCCCGCGGAGTCGGAACGATGTGCCCTGGCGCCGGTGCGGCGGTCTGGTCAGGCTCGAGACGTCCGCGGGAGGATCTCTTTTGCCAGCTGCAGATTTCGACGACACCCCGACGGCGTCGCGACCCGGTCGCATCGAGGTGACCCAGCTCGACCTCGGCGGCGACGCGGTGTTCATCACGGACCGCGAGGGCACGATCGTCGACGTCAACGACGCGTTCGTGCGCATGACCGGGTACTCACGGCAGGAGGCGATCGGTAACACGCCGCGGCTGCTGTCGAGCGGCCTCCACGACGACGCGTTGTACGCCGAGCTGTGGCGCACGATCACCGCCGGCGAGGTCTGGGAGGGCGAGCTGGTCGATCGGCGCCGTGACGGTGCACTCCGGACCCACCGGGTGACCATCACGCCGGTGCGGGACGGCCGGGGCGAGATCGTCCACTTCGTGGCGGTCGAGCGCGATGTGGCCGGCGAGCTGTCCCGCCACACGCCGGTGGGCTCGGCCGGCCTGGCCCACGTCGACACGACCGGGCGGTGCGTCTACGCCGATGCCCCTCTCGCGCTGCTGTTGGGAACGGGCGCGTCGGACCTGCTCGGCGACGGTCTGCTCGCTGCGCTCCAGCCCGACGACGCCCAGGAGCTGCGTGAGGTGGTTGCCCGCACCGCGGAGACGGCCAGGAACCACCGCCTGGACGTCGAGACCCGCCGTGGACAGCTGCTGGGAATCGCGGTCGGAGCACTGACCGTCGCCTCAGGCCTGACGATCGGCGCGCAGCTGTCCGTCGAGGACCTCAGCCGGGACGTCACGACCGACGACCTGCTCGCCCACCAGGAGGCGCGGCTGGCGAGCGTGCTCGACACGCTGGAGGATGCGGTCGCGGTCGTCGACTCGGACGGGATCGTGCTCGCGACCAATCAAGCGTGGCGGCGGGCTGCAGCCACCCCACGCGGCGAACGAGTCGCCGGTCCGGCTCGCCGACGAGCCGGCGGACACGACCGGGGAAGACCGTCGGCGCCCGGTTCGTTGCCCGGAGTGTGAGACGTCTCCTCATCCTGATCGCAGGCGCCGTCGCGGCGCTCGTCCTCGCCAGCGGCGCGGGTGAGGACGGACCACTGACGCCCGACGTGCACGCCGAGCTCGCCGCTGCCGCCGACGATCCGTCCCGTCTCGGCCCCGGGGACCTCGAGGCCACGTCCGCGTCCGGCGACGCACGCACGGCGTGGGTGCTGGTCGATCTCCTGCGCTTCCGGCAGTCAGACCCGGCCGCCGCCTCGGAGCTCGAGGCCGCCCTGCGCAGCGTGACCGGCGCCGACGTCGACGAATCCGCGGTCGCGTGGGTGGCCTACACCGACCTGCTGCTCGCGCACGACGTCCCGGCGCCGCCCGGCTACCTCGACCTCAAGCGCGCGGTCTTCCTCGCGTACGAACCCGGCTGGGAGCCGTTCTTCGACCCGGA
>CAZSQF010000008.1:8178-25043 GCA_964608935.1 uncultured Actinomycetota bacterium
TCGACCCGGATGACGTGGTGTTCGGCGTCGAGCTCGACGACGAGGCCCGCGCCTATCCGCGCCGCATCCTCGAGGTTCACGAGATGGCCAACGACACGCTGGCCGATCGGCGCATCGCCTTCTCGTACTGCACGCTGTGTGGCGCGCCGATCCCGTACTTCGTCGACGGCATCGAGCTCGTCGGCGAGCCGCTCGAGCTGCGGACCTCGGGGCTCCTGCAGCGATCGAACAAGCTCATGTACGACGTACAGACCGAGTCGATGTTCGACCAGTTCCGCGGCACCGCGGTGAGCGGGCCGCTGCACGCCGCCGGCGTGGAGCTGGAACGACTGCGGGTGACGGTCACGACCTGGGACCGGTGGCGGGCGGAGCGCCCTGAATCGACCGTGCTCGACGTGCCCGGCCGGCGCGGGCGGGACCGCGAGCTGCTGCACTACCCCGGCGACCTGCGGGAGCGTCGGGACGCCGACGGGCCGATCTTTCCGATCGGGGACCGCGACGGACGACTCGAGGCCCAGACCGTCGTCCTCGGGGTCCGCACGGGGCGCGGGGTGGCTGTCGCGTTCCCGGTCGAGCCGGCCCGAGAACGACTCGAACAGGGCCGCGAGGTCGTGGCGGCCGGGGTTGCGCTCGAGCTCGACACCGGCCTCGTGGCACGCCCCGAGGGCGGCGGCCCGGAGCTTCCCGCCCACGAGGCGTTCTGGTTCGCGTGGAGCCAGTTCCGCCCCGACACCGAGCTGTGGGTGCCGTAGCAGGAGCCATCGTCACCGCCGAGGTCGGGGCGCGGGCGCGTTGACGGCCCGTGCGCGGCGCTCGTAGGGTCGCCCTCCTGTCACGGAGCGCGTCCCCCATGCGGATCACGAGCCTGCAACCGACGGTCGTGGCCGTCCCCTTCCGCCACGAGGAGCTGTGGGCCTTCGGCGGTCGCACCGGCCTGACCGCTGTGCTGCTCGAGGTCGAGACCGACGAGGGCATCGTCGGGATCGCCGAGGCCGCCGGCTACCCCACCCCCGACATCGTGCTGGCCGTCTTTCGTTCGCTCGAGCCACTCGTGATCGGCGAAGACCCGTTCCGTATCGAGCGCATCATCAACCGCATCGACGCCATCGGGACCTGGCACCACGTGCGCGCCACGAACCCCGCCATCGCCGCGGTCGAGACCGCCTGCTGGGACATCGTCGGCAAGGCCTGCGGCCAACCCGTGGTCAACCTGCTCGGCGGGCGTGTCCGCGACCGTGCCGAGTACTTCTGGTACCTCGCCCGCACGACGCCCGAGGGGACGGCGGCGCAGGCCCTCGAGGCGGTAGAGCGAGGCTTCTCGACCCTGTACCTCAAGGTCGGCTGGGGCGCTCCGGAGGAGGACGTCGCGCTCGTCGAGGCCGTGCGCAAGGCCGCGGGCCCGGACGTCAAGATCCGCGTCGACGCGAACGAGGCCTGGTCGACCGGCGCCGCCATCACGATCATCCGCGAGCTCCAACGCTCCGGGCTCGAGCTCGTCGAGCAACCCGTCTCCGGCCGAAACCTGTCGGAGATGGCCTACCTGCGCGGCCGCATCGACGCCCCGCTGCTCTCGAACGAGGCGTCGTGGACGCGCCACGACGTGCTCGAGGTGATCCGGCACGGCGCCGCCGACGTCGTGTCGATCGACAACCAGATGGACGGCGGCCTGCTCAACATGAAGCGTGCCGCCGGCATCTGCGACGCCGCGGGCATCCCGGTGCTCAAGCACAGCCTCGGCGAGCTCGGGCTGGGTACCTACGCCGGCCTGCACGTGATCGCCTCGACCCCGAACTTCCTGCCGGCGAGCCAGTCGTACGCGTCGCTGCTCTCCGACGACGTGATCGAGGGGATGGATTCGCTGCCCTACGAGGACGGACATCTCGCGCTGCCGAACGGACCCGGGCTCGGGGTCACGCTGGACCGCGACAAGGTGGACCGGTATGCGCAGCTGTACCGCGAACGCGGCTCCGAGTTCGCCTTCCACGACCCCCGGGCGCTGGCCGCGACCCCGCTGATCCCGAAGCGCTAGACGGCGAGCCCTACGCCACCAGCATCGGCCGGCGTGCCGTCGAGGTCAGCACCTCGCCGCCGTCGGCCGTCACGAGCATCGTGTCGGAGACGCCGTAGTTGGGCAGATCCTGGCCGAGCAGCCAGGACAGGACGTGGAACACCATCCCGTCGCGCAGCTCGACGCGTCCGCCCGGGCTGAGGCCGACGACGTTCGGCCCGCCGACCCAGCTCGGCGGGAAGCCGATCCCGACCATGTAGCCGCAGTGGTGGCGGCGGTAGTCGCTGTGACCGAGCGCCCGGTCGATCACCCCCTGCCACCGCGCATACACCTCGCCGGTCAAGTTCCCCGGGACGAGGGCGGCGCGCACCTCTTCGAGGCCCTCGAGGATCACGTCGGCCGAGGCCTCGATCCTCTCGGGCATCCGCCCGAGATACACGAACCGCGACAGCGGGGCGTGGTAGCGACGGACACAGGCCGACAGCTCCATGAACAGGCAGTCGCCGGGGACGAGGATCCGGTCGCGCCATGTCGCGTGCTCGTGGAACAACAGCTCAGCCGAGCGGACCAGCGGGGCGAAGCCGGGATACTCGCTGCCGCCGGCCACCAGCGAGCGGTAGGTGTCGGCCGCTATCTCACGTTCGTTGACACCGACCCCGGCCGCCCGCATGCCGGCTCGGATCGCCCGATCCGACAGGGCGGCGGCCTCCCGGACGCACTGGATCTCGAGCGGGGACTTCACCGCGCGCAGCCACGGCACCAGATCGGAGGCGTCCTCCCAGCGGGCTTCGACCGACGTGCGCAGCTCGTCCCACACGATGATCGGCAGATACATCGTGGACTTCTGCACGCCGAGGCGTGACGCCGCCAGCCCGCGCTCCCGCAGCACCCGGATCGTCGCCTCGGCAGGCGCCTCGTCGTCGGCGAAGCCGACGTGCTCGACCTCGGGCGCCTGCTCGGCCACCGTGAGGCGCTCCATGCTGCGGGTGACGACGACGAGCCCGCCGTCCTGCGGGACCAGCAGCAGGGTGAACGAGAAGTACCCCTGGTGGCTCAGGCCGATGAGGTAGTAGACGTCCTCCGGGCTGACGATCAGCAGGGCGTCGAGCCCCCGTCTGCCCATCTCCTCGCGGACCGCGCGGAGCCGCTGCTCGTACTCCTCTGCGGGGAAGAACCGGTCGGACAGGCCCGACACGACCCGTTCGGGCTCGGCCCGGGGCCTCGGCTCCGGAAGGACGGGTTCAGCCACGCTGGTCGCACTCCTGAGCGGGACGGTGGATGATGCCACGTCACCATCGACGATGACCGCTGGAGGTGGCTCCCGAGCGCGACGCGTTGTTGCCGCGGCCCGCTCCTTTGTAGGGTTGCGTCCACCTGCGAACAGAGCGGAACATGGCGACAGTCTCTCCCCTCCTCACCCGTTCGAGCCGGGTCGTCGCGGTCCGCGGCGAAGGCGTCCACCTGATCGGCGACGACGGCCGGCGCTATCTCGACTTCACCTCGGGGATCGGGGTGACCAGCACCGGTCACTGCCACCCCAAGGTGGTCGAGGCGATCCAGCGCCAGGCCGGCGAGATCCTGCACGGTCAGTACACCACCGTGCTCCACCCGCGCCTGCCGGAGCTGACCGAACGCCTCGGTGAGGTGCTCCCGCCCGGGCTCGACACGGTGTTCTACGCCAGTGCCGGCACCGAGGCGGTGGAGGCGGCGATCCGGCTCGTCCGGCACGCGACCGGACGCGCCAACCTCGTCGCCATGCAGGGCGGGTTCCACGGACGCACGGCTGGCGCCCTGTCCCTGACGACGTCCAAGACGGCGCTGCGCGCGGGCCTGCAACCGCTCATGGGCGGTGTCCACACGACACCGTTCCCGCATGCCTACCGGTACGGATGGGACGAGGAGGAGGCCAGCCGCTTCTGCCTGCGTGAGTTCGATCACCTGCTGGCGACGGTGACCGCGCCCGAGGAGACGGCCGCGGTGTTCATCGAGCCCGTGCTCGGCGAGGGCGGCTACGTGCCGGCGACGACCACCTTCCTCGCCGGTCTGCGCGAGCGCTGCGACGAGCGCGGCATCCTGCTCGTGGCCGACGAGGTCCAGACCGGTGTCGGTCGCACCGGGCGGTTCTGGGGACTCGAGCACTTCGGCGTGCACCCGGACGTGCTCATCACCGCCAAGGGCCTGGCCAGTGGCATGCCGCTGTCGGCGATGGCCGCGTCCGCCGAGCTGATGGCGCAAGGATGGCCCGGCTCGCAGGGAGGCACCTACGGCGGCAACGCCGTCTCGTGCGCCGCTGCCCTGGCGACCCTCGACGTCGTCGAGGAGGAGGACCTCGTCACCCGGAGCGCCGACAACGGCGCCCACCTGATCACCCGGCTCCGCGCTCTCGCGTCGGACCAAGCGGCCATGGCCGACGTCCGCGGACTCGGGTCGATGATCGGTGTCGAGATCGTCGATGCCGACGGTGCGCCCTCCGGCAAGCTGGCGCGGTGGGTGCTCGACGCGGCCGAGGACGACGGCCTGCTGCTGCTCGCGTGTGGGGCGCACGGCAACGTGGTGCGCTGGATCCCGCCGCTGATCGCGACGCAGGAGCAGATCGACGAAGGGATCGAGATCTTCGCCGGCGCGCTCGCCCGGGCAACCGGTTGACGGAACGACGGGCCGAGGGTCAACCCGGACGCGTCGGCGCGAACGCCTGCTCGCAGGCCCACGCGGCACGCAGGACGACGTCGTCGGCGTGTCGCGGCCCGACGATCTGGAGGCCGATCGGCAAGCCGTCGTCGGTCGTTCCGCACGGCACGCTCGCGGCCGGCTGCTGGGTGAGGTTGAACGGCAGGCTGAAGCCGGCCCAGCTCTCCCAGCGGTCGCTGTGCCAGCCTTCGGGGACGTCACGGCCGGCGCCGAACGGCGGGACGGCGACCGTCGGCGTGACCAACAGGTCGTAGGTCGCGTGGAAGCGTCCCATCTGGACGCCGAGCGCGCTGCGGCGCGACACGGCCGCCAGGTAGTCGAGCGCGGAGTACGCCTCGGCCTCCTCCACGATCCGCCTGAGCCCCGGGTCGAGCTCGTCGCGGCGCGAGGGGTCGAGCCCGCGCAGCGCGTTCGCTGCTCCCGCGTACCACAGAACCGCCCAGATCTCCGTGGGGTCGGTGAAGCCGGGATCGACCTCGTCGACCCTCGCGCCGAGGTCGTCGGCGAGGCGTCGCGCGGCCGCGTCCACGACCCGGCGCACCTGGGGGTCGACCTCGACGTGGCCGAGGTCGGGGCTATAGGCGACGCGCAGGCCGTTGGCACCACGCTCGAGGTCCCGGCGGTGGTCCCGTGCCTCGGGCGCGAGCGCGAGCGGGTCGCGCGGATCCGGCTCCGCGAGCACGGTCAGCAGCAGTGCCGTGTCCTCGACGGTGCGGCTCATGGGGCCGGCGTGCGCCAGCGTGCCGAACGGGCTCGGTGGCCACAGCGGGACCCGTCCGCGGGTCGGCTTCAGGCCGACGAGCCCGCAGAAGCTGCACGGGATGCGGATCGAGCCACCGCCGTCCGTGCCCGGGCCCAACGGCATCACTCCGGCGGCGATGGCGGCGGCGGTCCCGCCCGACGATCCGCCCGGCGTGCGGGCGGGGTCCACGGGATGGCGGGTCACGCCCTGCAAGGGGCTGTCGGTGACGGCCTTCCAGCCGAGCTCGGGTGTGGTCGTCTTGCCGAGCAGCACGGCGCCATGCCGCCGCAGGGCGGCCGTGACCGGGGCGTCGTCCTGCCACGGGCCGGCCGCATCGACGGTCCGGGATCCCCGCAGGGTCGGCCAGCCGGCGGTCAGGAACACGTCCTTGACGCCCACAGGCACGCCGTCGAGCAGGCCCGAAGCCGCTCCGTCGAGGTAGCGGCGCTCCGAGGCGCGGGCGTCGTGCAGGGCCTGGTCGGGATCGACAAGGCAGAACGCGTTGAGCTCCCCGTCGTGGGCATCGATGCGGTCGACCGCTGCCTGGACCACCTCCACGGGCGAGAGCCGCCGGGCCCGGAAGTCCGCCACCATGTCGGTTGCGGTCAGCCGTGTAGGGTCGGTCGTCACGACATCGCAGCCTGCGGTTGCTCGACGGGGAACCTAACACCTGCGGTGTCTTCCGGGCCGTGACGACCCGACGCGTACACTGCCGATTCGGGGTCACCATCGCGGGAGCGTCATGCAGTCCTGCCAGCCGCCCGGGGGCGGACCACGCTCGGCACGGGCGGGATCGTCGTGGTGAGCCCGCTCGCCGTCGCGATGGTGCTCCTCGGACACGACGGCCAGGTCGAGGTTCCGGAGCTCGACGGCTGCAGCGTGGTGCGGCTCGGACCGCGTTCGGAGATGCGCGAGCTCGAGGGGGACGGCGCGGACGCCGTGGCGGTGGTGATCGACGGCTCCCTCGCCGACCATGAGCAGGCCGTGGCGGAGCTCGTCGTGGGGGCGGGCGATCGACCCGTCGTCGTCGGCCTGGCCCCAACCGTCGCGTCGCCTGATGCCCTGGAACGGGCCATGCGACTCGGTGTCGAGGATGCGGTCGCGCTGACGGCGCCCGACACCTTGGTCTCGGCCCTGCGCAAGGCGGTCGTGCGCGCCGAGAGGATCGGCGGGCCGCTCGCGCGCCACACGAGCCTGTTGAGCCGGCTCGAGGCCATGGCAGCCGGCGCCGAGGACGCACGATCGATCGCGGACGGTGTCGCCCGTGAGCTTGCCGTCGCCTTCGGCGCATCGGTACGGATCGACATCCCCGTCGACGAGCTGCCTGACCTGACCGTGGCGTCCCGGGTGGGGTGGCCGCCCGACGCAACCCCCGGCGATGACCCCACCCAGGTGCCGCTCCCCGGCCTGCTTTCTGCCGGTGGGCTCACCGTGGGCGCCGCCGAGCCCTTGGGGCCGGAGGAGCTCCACCTGCTCCAGCACGCAGCCATCATCCTCGGCGAGGCGCTGCTGCGACTCGAGCTCGGAACCCGGCTGGCCGAACGCGGCAAGGAGCTCGCGGCACTCCACACCCTGGTGCGGGGGCTGCTCACCACCGACGATCTCAAAACGGCGTGCGCCACGGTCGCCGACCGGCTCGCGGTGTCGTTCCGCTATCCGGAGCTGACCCGCGTGGAGGTCGCGGTCGACGGGAGCGCCGCGACCGCGGGCGTCGATGGCCAGGAGCACCGTGCCCTCGAGCGCCCCGTCACGCTTGCCGGTGAGGCGCGCGGGACGCTTCGCGTCGTCTACGTCGACGACGCCGACTTCCTCGACCCCGAGGAGGTGGACCTGCTCGCCAGCACGGCGGACCTGCTCGCCGGGTGGCTCGAGCGTCAGGGCCACGAGCGCCGCATGATCGCGCTGTTCGAACACACCCTCGACGCGATCACGTTCGTCGACGACGACGCCCGCATCGTCGAGGCCAACCCCGCTGCGGCCCGACTGCTCGGAACGACCACCGACGCGCTGATGGGCGTCTCGCTCGCCCAGCTGTATCTCCCGTCGGAAGCCTCCGACGAAGCGTTCGCGTCGGTGTGGGAGCAGTTCCGCGCCGACGGCCGCCTGTCCGGCGAGTTCGCGGTGTCCCGCCCCGACGGCCAGCAGCTCCAGGTCGAGGTCGCGGCCGTGTCCGAAGCACTGCCAGGACTCCACCTGCTCACCGCCCGCGACGTCACGGAGCGGCATCGGGCGGAGAGGGAGCTCAGGGCCAGCGAGGCCCGATTCCGCGACATCGCCGAGCACACGGCCGAGGGCATCTTCGTGCAACGGTTCGTGCCGCACCCGCACTTCAGCTATGCGAATCCTGCCGTCGCCCGCACCCTGGGGTGCGCGGTCGAGGACATCTACGACGATCCGGCCGTGCTCCTCGACGCCATCTCCGACGAGGACCGGGCCCGGATGTGGGACGCGCTCGACCGGGCCGACGCGATCGCCGATCCGGTCGATGTCGACGTGCACCGGCGCGACGGTGGCGTGGTCCGTGTGAGGATGCGAGCGACGCCGATCCGCGCCGCTGACGGACGGATCACCGCCTTGTTCGCGGTCGCGACGGACGTCACCCGGGAACACGCGGAGCAGGAGGCGCTGCGCACGACGATCGAGCACCAGCGCCGGGTCGCCCAGGAGCTGCGGGAGCTGACGGATCTGAAGACCGGCTTCGTCCAGGCTGTGTCGCACGAGCTGCGCACGCCGCTGACATCCCTGCGCGGATTCACCGAGCTGCTCCTGCACCGCGACATGCCGCGCGACGAACAGCTCCGCTACCTCGAACGCATGCAGTCGGGAGCGATCAAGCTCCACCGTCTGGTCGAGGACGTGCTCGATCTCGACCGCTTCGAGCATCCGCGGCGGCCACTGGCGGCCGAGCAGGTGGATCTCGCCGACCTCGTGCACCGCGTCGTCGACGAGGTCGAAACAGGCACCCACGACGTGCAGCTCGACCTCGAAGCCGCCGAGGCGTCGGCGGATGCGGCCCTCATCGAGCGCATCGTGGAGAACCTGCTCCGGAACGCCCTGGCGCACACACCCGCCGGAACCACCGTCTGGCTTCGGACCCGCCGCCCGGCGACCATCATCGTCGAGGACGACGGCCCGGGTATCCCGGCCGACCTCCACGACCAGATGTTCGAGCCGTTCCAACAGGGCCCGGACCGCCTCGACCGGCATTCGCCGGGGACCGGGGTGGGACTGGCGCTGAGCCGGCGCATCGCGCGCCTCCACGACGGGGACATCCACCTTGCGGACCGTCCCGGCGGCGGTGCCCGGTTCGTGACGACCCTCGCGGCCCCCTGAGCGACCGGCAGGACACCGCGGCCGGCGGGGCCGGGATCAGCGCCAGCCGATGTCGAGGGCTGCCGCCCTGGCGGCGGCCTCCTGGCGCGATCCCACGCCGAGCTTCTGGAGGACCGCCGCGACGTGGTGGTCGACGGTGCGGATCGAGACGACCAACCGCTCGGCGATCTGTGCGTTCGTCAGCCCCTCAACCAACAGCTCGAGAACCTCGGCCTGTCGGTCGGTCAGGCCCGCCGGGTTCTGCCGCGTCCGCGCCTGCGGGCCGCGCGGGATACGGCGGACCCCGTGCTCTCGCAACCGTCGGCGCGCCAGCAGCGCCGCCGGCGCCGCACCGAGCCCGTCGAAGATCCGGAGCGCCTCGAGCATCGGCTCGGCCTCGTTCGACGACAGCAGCTCGATCGCCAGCTCGTAGGGCCGCTGGTCGGCACGCCACGCATCCGCTGCGGTACGCCAGTCACCGCGGATCGCAGCCCCCCACGGTTCGACGAGCTCCGCGGGCGCCTCGATCGGTACGCCGGCCAGCTGGGCATACCGCAGGATCTCTGCCCGAAGCCGTGGCCGCAGCCGTTCGAGCGGGATGTCGCTCAGACGGGTCGGCACGTCGGACCCCTCGCCCGCCAGCCACGCCTGCTCGATCCGGATCACGCCGATCAGGCCGACGTAGGGTGCGGCGCCGCTGCGTCGGGCCAGCACCCAGGCGCTCGCCACGATCCTGTCGGCGTCGGCGTCACCCCTGCGCAGGGCGATCCTGGCCAGGCTCTCGAGCGCGATGAGGTCGATGACGCCCCGCTGGTCGCTCGACGCCCGCAGCTCGTGCAGGTCCCGCTCCGCCTCCTCCCACCGACCGAGCGTGAAGGCCACCGTCGCCTTGCGCGCGCGGATGTCGAACGCATGCGACACGAAGTCGTGATCCTCGAGGAACGCCAGCGCCTCGTCGAGGACGGCAAGGGTGGTCTGACTCGGCTCCTTGCTGAGCATCAGCTCGAACGAAAGGTTGGTGTATGCGCGGGCGGCGAGCTCGAGATGGCCGCCGTCGAGCGCGAGCCGGATCGCCTCCCGGAAGTCGGCGACGTCGGGCTGGCCGCCCGCGGCACACTGCGCGATGGCGCGGTAGTTGAGGGCCAACGACCGGAGGTCGGGCCGGTCGATCCGCGCGGTGACCCGCACGGCACGATCCGTCAGCTCCATCGCGAGGTCGACCGGCTTCTCGATCAACGCGTAGGTGGTAGCGCGGGCCACCAATGCCTCCGCGCGCTGCTCCTCGTCGCCATGCTCCTCGAGGAGTTCCACCGCCGCCTCGACCGCCTCGATGGCAGCCTCCGGGTCGTTGCCGACGTAGTGCATGCGGCTCAGCACGGCCAGGGCGCGACCGTGCGCCACGGGATCACCGAGCTCGGCACGCCGGGACACCGCCGCGGACGCGGCCTCGACCGCCTCGTCGAAACGGTGCAGGTTGTACAGCGTCCACGCTCGTTCCTCGAGCAGCGTCGCATGGGCAGCGGGTTCGAGCAGGTGGGCGTACACCAGCACGTTGTCCTGGTGTGCGTCGGCCTCCCGGTGCGCGCCTGCGCGATAGGCCTCGTGCGCGGCCCGCGGTCCACGGTCGGCGACCACGTCGCCGCGACCGGCCTCGACCGCGTGGTGCAGGATCGCGGCCTCGTCGGCGCCCTGGAGCAGCCGCTCCAGGACAGTGAAGTGGTGCGCGACGCGGACCGACACCGCAAGGGAGGCGCGGACCGCCAACCGCGCGAGCTCGTGGCGGAAGCGGATGACGCGCTCGTCGGCGACCAGCACACCACCGGATTCGGCAGCCGCAAGGTCGGCGGTGTCGAGCCCGAGTGCCGCCACGAGCTCCCGGTCGGCACCGCCGGGTACCACCGAAAGCAGCTCGACGGCAGCGCGCGCACGCGACCCGAGCGCCTGGACGCGGCTGCGGACCGCGTCGGCGACGCTGGCCGGCAGCTCCTCGAGGCCCTGGGCGATCTCGGTGACGAAGAAGGGGTTGCCGCCGGTGATGCGCAGCACCTCCTGCGTGTCGAGCTCGAGTCCGGCGGTGAGTCGGGCAACCGCCGACGAGCTCAACGGATGGAGGGTCAGCCGATGGACCGGGCCGCGCAGGGCGCCGAGGACGCCGTGGAGCGGGTGGTCCGGGGGCAGCTCGTCGTCGCGATAGGTGATGGCGAGCACGGCCGGCAGCCGCTCGATCCGACGACCCACGTACCGCAGGACGTCGAGGGTCGCCTCGTCGGCCCAATGGACGTCCTCGACCACGAGCACGGTCGGGTGCAGCGGATGGTCGAGCTCGGCCAGCAGCGCATCGAGCACACCACCGGTGTCGAGGTTCGCGACCGCGTCTGCCAGGGCACCACCGCTGGCCCGGGCGACGTCACGCAGCGGACCGAGCGTCCGACTGGTCAGGAAGTCGTCACACCAGCCGAGCAATACGCGCGCGTCCGGCACTCCGAGGTCCTGGCACCACGCGTCGACCACGGCCGACTTGCCGATCCCCGCCTCGCCGGACAGGAGGACGGTCGCACCCCGACGTCGGGCAGCGTCGGCGACGGTGTCGCGGAGCAGGGCGAGCTCGCCCTCGCGCTCGAGCAGCACGCTCACGGGTCAACTACCTCGAGGGGGACGCGGCGCGCCCCCGGCCATCATGACGGGGGCGCGCGCAGAAGGGAAGAGCTCCCACCGGCATCAGGCGACGACGTCGACGGTCACGGGAACGCCGTTGGCGAGCACGTCGTAGACGGCGGAGCGCGAACGGGACTGCTCGACGATCTCACGCAGCACCTCGCCGGGCGCGTCGCCCTCGATCGTGAACCGGAGCGACACCTGCTGATAGCCGTTGCGGACCACGTCGGACATGCCGAAGATGCCCTGGAGGTCGATGTCACCGACCACGGTCGATTCGACGCGCGTGAGCGTCACACCCCGGGCGGCCGCGATGTTGGCGACGCCCGCGGTGATGCAGGATGCCAGTGCGTAGAGCAGGAACTCGACCGGCGCCGGCCCGTTGCCCTTGCCGACGAGCACCGCTGGATGGTCGGCGTCGAACACGAACCTGCGCACGTGCTCGTGCTCCTGCCCGGCGCCGTAGAAGCCCTGGCTGGTGCTCTGGCTGTGGGTGCCCTCGACCCAGCGGTTCTTGGCCCGGAACTGGAACGTGGCCAGATCGCGCTGGCCGTCGACGGCGTCGAGCGTGGCGAACAAGGTCGCCACGTCCACACCGTTGCGGGTCTGCTCGGTGGTGGTCTGACTCACTTGGTGTCTCCTTGATGCGGGTTGGGGTGACCACACCCTCGCCCGTCCGGGACACGTGCACCTCGGCAGGGGCTGCCTATCTCCACGACACCCCCTACCTACGCCAATGCCCTCCACGCGTGGGTAGGCCCGCCCCCCGATCTAGGTGACCCCTGCCGACGTCCGCGGCGTCGGCGTCATCGATGGTGGGACCCGTCACCGACCGAGGAGGGGTTCGTGCACCGGACCTACGACGCCATCGTCGTCGGAGCCCGCGTCGCCGGCGCCGCGACCGCGATGCAGTTGGGCCGTGCCGGCCTCGACGTCCTGCTGATCGACCGCTCCCGGTACGGGACCGACGTGCTGTCGACGCATGCCTTCATGCGTGGCGGGGTGGTGCAGCTCAGCCGCTTCGGCCTGCTCGATGAACTCGTCGCCGCCGGCACACCACCGGTCCGGCGAACCGTGATCCGGTACGGGGACGTCGACGAGGTGGTCGACATCAAACCGACCGAGCACGCCCCTGCATTCTTCGCCCCCCGCCGCACCGTGCTCGACCGGGTCCTGGCGGACGCAGCGCTGCGTGCCCGCGTCGATGTCCGGTTCGAGACGACCCTGACCGGCCTGCGTCGCGATCGCAGCGGTGCCGTCATCGGCATCGAGGGCCGCGATCGGCGGGGCTCGTCCTTCGTCGCGCACGCACCGATCACGATCGGTGCCGACGGCATCCGGTCACGTGTCGCGCGGGACGTGGGCGCTCTCACGTATGCGCACGGCACGAATGCCGGCGCCATGATCGTCGGATACTGGTCCGGCGTGGAAGCCGACGGATACCAGTGGCTGTACGGGACCGGCCAGAGCGCCGGCATCATCCCGACCAACGATGGGCAGGTGTGCGTGTGGACGGGGATGCCCGCCACCCGCTTCCTCGCATCGCCGCGCCGCCGGCCCGACCTCCGGTTCCATGAGGTGTTGGCAGCGGTCGCGCCGGACTGGTCGGCCGCCTTGGCTGCAGGCCATCAGTCGGGCCCTCTTCGTGGCTTCCCCGGCGTGCCTGCGTTCATGCGACAGCCGTGGGGACGCGGCTGGGCACTCGTCGGCGACGCATCGCACTTCAAGGATCCCCTCACCACCCACGGCATGACCGACGCGCTCCGCGATGCGGAGCTGCTGGCGCGGGCGGTCGTCGCGGCCGCCGAGGGTCGGACCACCTACGACCAGGCGCTGGCCGACTATCAGGACACCCGCGACGCCCTGTCACGCGACCTGTTCGCCGTCGCCGACCGTGTGGCCGCCTACGACTGGAGCATGACCGAGCTCCGGGAGCTGCTGCTGACGATGAGCGCGACGATGCGCGTCGGCGTCCGACACAGCCTCGGCCTCGACGTCCCGGCCGAGGTCCGTGAAGGATGCTGGAACGCGACCGGGGACCCTGCCACCATCGGCGCGTACCAGGCGGACAGGCAGGCGCGGACACCATGAACCCACGCGGTCGGGACCGGCCGACCCCTCGCACGGGAATGGTGCCGCCGAGGCCAGCCTGGTGATCGCGCCGGCGACCAACCGGCTCGAGGGGGACATGCCCGAGCTGGCCGCCCGCGTCTCGGTCATGCTCGCCGGCTACGGCCACCGCCTGGACGAGGATCCCTAGCCCGGCGGGTCACAATCAGCCGCGTGCGCAGGGCGAAACCGCACGCCCCCAGAGCCGATTAGGGGGTGTGCCGGGGGTTGGGCGCCGGGGCGGTCTGGCATGGTGGCGTCCGGACGTCACCAGGAGCGCCGGATGTGGAGCGAACTGGCCGGGTACGCACGTCGGAGCCCGTCGCCGCACAACACCCAGCCGGTGCGGCTGCGCGTCCTGGACGACCTGCGGGCCGAGGTCGTGTTCGTGACCGACCGTGGCCTGCCGGTCGGGGATCCGCAGGGCCGATTCACGCACGTGACCTTCGGCATCTTCGTCGAGAGCCTGCGCATCGCGACGCACGCACGGGGCTACGAGCTGGTCATGACGCCGCGTGGCGGCGCCCTGTACGACGACCCCGGACCGCTGCGGACGGTCGCCGACCTCGAGCTGCGTGCCGCCGACGGGCCGATTGCCGACCTCGACCCCGAACTGCTGCTGCGCCGGCGCACCAACCGCCACCCCTACAACCACCGTCCCGTCCCCGTGGACGTGGTCGCCGAGCTGCAAGCCGAGGCAACGGCGCACGGGCACGCCTTCACGGTGTCGACCGACGACCAGGCGATCCGGTGGGTCAAGCAGCTCAACCGTGACGCGCTCTACCACGATCTGACGCATGCGGACTACCGCGGTGAGCTCGACGCGTGGTTGCGCTACTCCGAGGACGAGGCCCGCGAGCGCCGCGACGGGCTGTCCCCGGGGACGCTGGTGCTGCCCGGCTGGTTGATGCGCGGGATGATCCGCCACCACTGGCTGTTCTCGGCGCCCGGACTGAAACAGCTCACCGGCCAGGTGTACCTGCGCACGATGAGGGGCATCCCCACCGTCGGTTGGGTCCAGGGCGACTTCGCCAGCCCCGACGACTGGATCCGGGCGGGACGGCTCATGCTGCGGCTGTGGCTCGTCCTGACCCGGCACGGCATCGAGTGGCAGCCCTACGGCTCGGTCATCACCAACGATGCCGCCCGGCGCTCGATGGTTGAGCGCTTCGGGATGCGCGAGGGCCCTGGCGGCCGCGACATGGTGTGGCTGCTCGTCCGGCTCGGCTACTGCGATCACGAACCGGCGGACAGCCACCGACTGCCCTTGGAGGAGGTCGTTCGATGAGACGGTTGATCTACACCGGCCTGGCCCGGCTCGCGAATCGGCTGCAGGGCTGGTTCGTGCGCCGGCCCGGCCTGTACAAGGTGCTGATGGTCGGCAAGCTGTCGGGGTTTCGGTCGCGGTTGGGTGCGTGGCGGGCGTGGGTCGCCTACGAGCGCGCCTACCGGCACGTGCCCGCCTACCGGGCCCACGTCGACGCGCACGGAGGGCCTCCGAAGCTCGTCCACCGCAACGGGATGCCGGACCTGTCCGTGCTCCCCGAGACCGACAAGGCCAGCTACGTGCAGCGCTACGGCCATGCCGAGCGGTGCTTCGGAGGCCGGCTGCCGACCAGCGGGGTGATGGTCGACGAGTCGTCGGGCTCCAGCGGCCGGCCGACCAGCTGGGTGCGGGGGCCCGAGGAACGCGACGTGACCCGGCACATGCTCCAGCTCGCGTTCCGCTCGACGCTGGGAGACCAGCCCGTGTTCGTCATCAACGCCTTCGCACTCGGGGCATGGGCCACCGGGCTGAACGTGACCCTGTCGCTCCACGACATCTGCGTGATGAAGTCCACCGGCCCCGACATCGACAAGATCGTGCACACGCTGGCCGAGTTCGGACCCGACCACGACTACGTCGTCCTCGGCTACCCCCCGTTCCTCAAGACCCTGGCCGACGACCCGCGCATCGACTGGGGCACCTACCGGGTGCGTGCCGTGTTCGGGGGCGAGGGCATCAGCGAGCCCATGCGCCGCTACCTGCAACGATCATTCGCGGAGGTGCTGGGCTCGTACGGCGCGTCCGACCTCGAGATCAACATGGCTGCCGAGACCCCGTTCACGATCCGGCTCCGCCAGGAGCTCGAGCACGACACCGCGCTGCGCGAGCGGCTGATCGACACCACACGTGGGACGGTGCCGATGATCCTCCAGTACAACCCGCTCGCCTACCACCTCGACACCAACCCCGCCGGCGAGCTGGTCGTGACCCTGACGCGTCCCACGACCCTGACGCCCAAGATCCGCTACAACATCCACGACGTCGGCCACGTCGCCACCTTCGAGGACGTCGCCGCGATCCTGGACGAGCTCGGGCTCGGTCACCTCGCCGCCGACACCGCGCCGGTCGCCCTGCCGCTGCTGTTCCTCTACGGTCGATCGGACCTGTCGATCGACTACTACGGCGCCAACGTCACCCCCGACAGCGTCCGCGAGATCCTCGACTCCGTCGACGGCCTCGCCCGCCACCTCGACAGCTTCCGCCTCATCTCCGTCGAGGACGAGCAGCACAACAAGACCCTGGAGATCGCTATCGAGCTCGCCGACGACGCCGACCCGGGCCACCTCGATCCGGCCGAGCTCGCCGACCAGGTCTTCGATCGGCTCGCCGAGGTCAACCGCGACTTCTTCAACGCCTACCGCCACACCGCCACCGACGACCAGCTCCCACGCCTGTCGTTGCATGCTGCCGGCACCGGGCCATTCGCCGGCAGCGACCGGATAAAGCACCAGTACGTGGCCTGAGCGCTTCGCGCGAGGCGCTCTCGGGTTGCGGTCGCGGTGCGCGACCGCCGGGTACCTTCCGATCGAGGTGGGGGCGTCGCCAGTCGTGCTCGAGCGGCTGCTGGTAGCCGGTAGGAGCGGTGTTGGACACGAACGGGGGGTTTGTTCAACCCCATGGTCTGCTGTCGGCTGCGCTGGCCTCGATCAGCAATGCGGTGCTGATCACCGACACGGCCGGGGTGATCCAGTGGGTCAACCCGGCGTTCACCCGGATGAGCGGCTTCACTGCCGAGGAGGCGATCGGTGCCACCCCGCGGCTGTTGAACTCCGGGGTGCAGGGCGAGCGCTTCTACGCCCAGATGTGGTCCACGATCCTGGGCGGGACGCCGTGGCGGGGCGAGCTGGTCAACCGCCACAAGTCGGGCCAGCTGTACACGGTCCGGCAGACCATCACCCCGATCGCGGAGGACGCGACGGGGGCCGTGACGCATCTTGTGGCGGTCCACGAGGACGTCACCGAGCTGCGGGAGGGCCAGGCGCGGCTGCGGGCACTGTTCGACCATGCACTCGACGCGGTCGTGT
>CAZSQF010000008.1:25143-27938 GCA_964608935.1 uncultured Actinomycetota bacterium
GAGGGCCAGGCGCGGCTGCGGGCACTGTTCGACCATGCACTCGACGCGGTCGTGTTCTTCGACGACCAGGGCCAGTGCCTGGACGCGAACCCGGCCGCCGGCGAGCTGGCCGGCCGTGACCTCCACGAGCTGGCGTCCGTGGTGATCGCGGAGCTGCTCCCGGGCGAGGACTGGGCGGCGCTGTGGCCGGCGTTCCACGACGGCCGCCGCCACACGGGAAGCTGTCGCGTGAGACGCTCCGACGGTGCGCTCTGCGACGTGGATGTCCAGGTGGTCACCGAGGTCATGCCGGGGGTGCACGTGGCGACCCTTCGGGATGTGACCGCGCGCCGGCGCGCCGAGGCGGAGCGCGACTTCCACGCGCAGTTGAGCCAGGCCGCGGGCGTGGCAATGGTCGCCACCGACCTGGATGGGACCGTGACCTTCTGGAACGCGGCGGCGGAGCAGTTGTACGGCTGGCCTCGTGACCAGGCGTTGGGCCGCAGCATCGTCGAGCTCGACGTGGCACCCGGGGCGACATCGAACGCCGACGAGATCATGACCCAGGTGCGCTCGGGTGACACCTGGACGGGCGAGGTGGTGGTCGCGCGACGTGACGGCACCGCGTTTCCCGCACTGGCCACGACTGCCCCGTATGTGGACGACGCCGGCGAGGTGGCCGGCATCATCGGGGTGTCGACCGACATCACCGAGCTGCGCCATGCACGAGAGCGTGCCCAGCTGCGGGCATCCCGGCAGGCCGTGGTGGCCTGGCTCGGCCGACGTGCTCTGGCCCACATGGATCTCGACGAGCTGGTCGACGAGGCGGTGAAGATGGTGGCGGTCGAGCTCGACGCTCCGCTGGTGTCGGTGCTCGAGCTCACCGCGGAGGGGGACGAGCTGCTGCTCCGGGCCGGCGCTGGCTCGCACCGGGGGCTGGTCGGCATCGCCACGTTCCCGAACGACGGCGGTACACAGCAGGCCGGCTACACGCTCGCAGAGGACGACACGGTCATCGTCGAGGACCTGGCCTCAGACAGCCGGTTCGGCGTCCCGTCCCTGCTCGCCGAGCATGGCGCGGTGTCCGGAGTGAGCACTCCGATACGTGGCCGCGACCGCCGCTATGGGGTGCTCTCCGCTCACACCACCACCCCGCGAACCTTCACCGACGACGACGTCGTCTTCCTGGATGCGGTCGCCGCCGTGCTGGGCGGCGCGATCGCCCGGGACGGCATCGAAACGGAACTACAGGCGACCGTCGACCGGCTGCAGCGCAGCGAGGAGATCCGTGTCGCGTTCCTGCGGGCCACCTCGCACGAGCTGCGTACACCGTTGTCGGCGGTGTCGGGGTTCGCCGAGACGCTCGAGGAGCACGACGCCGAGCTCGAGCCCGAGCAGCGTCGCGTCGTCCTCGGACGGCTGCGGGCCAACACCGGCCGGCTGTCCCAGCTCATCGAGGACCTGCTCGATGTGGACCGGCTGGCCTCCGGGATGGTGACCGCCAACCGACAGCTCCACGACCTTCGGGAGTTGGTGCACCGGGTCGTCGACCAGCAGGAGCTGGCCGGCCGCCTTCTCGAGCTGGACCTCGACCCGGTCCAGGCGCACGTGGACCCGCCCAAGCTCGAGCGGGTCGTGGCCAACCTGCTGGCCAACGCGGTCCGGCACACCCCCGCCGGCGCCACCATCCGGATCGGCCTGCGCCGGGACGCCGATGCGACGGTGCTGTCCGTCGAGGACGACGGTCGCGGCATCGACCCGGACTACCTCGACCAGATCTTCGACCCGTTCGTGCAGGACCCCAAGCTGCACGACGCGCCCCAGCCCGGCACCGGCCTCGGTCTCACCCTCGCCCGCGAGTTCGTCACCCTGCACGGCGGACGGATCACCGCCGCCAACCGGACCGAAGGCGGCGTCCGGTTCGTCGTCGTCCTGCCCGACCTCACCGACGACGACCTCAACTGAACCGGCGGCGTCCGGTGCGTGAGCGCATGCGTACGCCGCCGGTCACGGAAGGTCGACCAGCACCTTGCCGGTGACGCCGCCACGCACCGCTTCGTGGGCGTCGTGGATGCGATCCAGGGGGAAGCGGTGGGTCGGCAGGGGGCGCAGGGCCCCGTCGTGCAGCGCGGTGGCGAGGTCGGCGACCGCACGGTCCAGCGCCGCCTGCGGCAGCCCGTAGACGAGCACGAACCGCAACACGATGTTGGCCCACATGAGCGGTCGGATCGGCACGCGCGCCTCGTCGCGGTCACGGGCGTAGCACGCCACGACCGCGTGCTCGGCCAGCGCGGGCAGATAGTCGGCGAGATTGATGGCCAGCGCCACGTCCACGACGCGGTCGATCCCGTCGGCCGCCAGCGATCGCAGCCGGTCAGAGAACCCCGGGTCGCGGTAGCGCAGGACGTCGTGGGCGCCGGCTGCCTCGGCGAGCTGCGCCTTCTCGTCGGTGCTGACGGTCGCGATCACGCGCGCGCCGGCCCACCGCGCCAGCTGGATGGCGGCGTGTCCGACGCCGCCGGCGCCGCCGGTCACGAGCACGGTGCGGCCCTCGAGCGGCCCGTCGGCGAACAGACACCGATGGGCGGTGATGCCAGGGATCCCCAGCCCCGCTCCGTGGTCGAACGACACTCCCTCGGGTAGCGGCACGACCTGCTCCTGCGGGAGGCAGACGTACTGCGCGGCCGTGCCGGTGGGCCGCCCTGCGGCGGCGTGGTAGACCCACACCCGCTCGCCGACGCGGCTCGGGTCGACACCGTCACCGACCGCGTCGATCACGCCGGCCCCGTCCTGATTGGGCACCTGCTGCGGCCAGC
>CAZSQF010000009.1:0-27547 GCA_964608935.1 uncultured Actinomycetota bacterium
CTCCTCGCGGTGGGTGTCGACCGGGATGCCGGATCCGTCGTCCGAGACGCGCACGCCCCCGTCGGCCAGGATCGTGACCTCGATCCGGGAGCACCGGTCGGCCAGCGCCTCGTCGACCGAGTTGTCGACGACCTCCCACACGAGGTGGTGCAGGCCGCGCAGCCCGGTCGTGCCGATGTACATCCCCGGCCGCTTGCGAACCGCCTCCAGACCTTCGAGAACCGTGATGTTGCGGGCGCTGTAGCCGGAGTCCGGTGGGGCGGCGGATGCAGGGTCGGGGGCAGCGGTCAAGCCAGGGCCTCTCTTGAGGTCAGACGGTGGGGGCCGCGGGGGACGGCGCGCGGGCAGGCGGGGATCGAGCGGCTGTCGCGCGCGAAGTCCGTCGGGGTGCACCACCCTATCAGGTCCCGGGCCGCTCACAGCGTCGCTCAGACGGCCTGTGGACGGTCCGACCCCCCCTCGCGTACCCCACCAGCGGAGCCGGGTGTCGGCGCGATTCGACGCGCTTGACGCACTGCGCCTCCTCACTGGCCTTCGAGGTCGTCCACGGTCCGCGGCCAGTCGTCCTTGAGCAGCCGCGACAGGCTTCGGTCGGCGAGCAGCCGGCCGTCGGTCTGGCATCGCGGGCAGTAGTTGGTCTCGTTGTCGGCGTAGCGGATGCGCTGGACGGCCGTGCCACACCTGGGGCACGGCTGTCCGAACCGCCCGTGCACCGCGAACTCCGGGCGGAAGGCCGTCACCTCGTCGGGGAATCCGTCGCCGGTGCGCTCGCGCAACCGGGCGACCCAGTCGCCGAGCACCTGGCGGGTCGCCTCGTGGAGGCTGCGGATCTCGGGGTCGGACAGGCCCTGGGTACGCTGGACCGGCGACAGCCCGGCGGCATGCAGGATCTCGTCGCTGAAGGCGTTCCCGATGCCCGAGAACCGTCGGGGGTCGGTCAACACCCGCTTGAGCGTGCGGTTCTCCACGATCAGCTGGCGACGGAACTCCGCGAGATCCACCTCGAGCGGCTCGACCCCGCCACGGTCGTGGTCGGTGAGCGCCTGCTCGCCACGCAGGACATGGAGCGACGCCCGCTTCCTCGTTCCCGCCTCGGTCAGCACCAGCGTGCCGCCGGGGCCGTCCCCGCCGGGCGCGGTGAAGTCGAACGCGGCCAACCCGATCCGGCCGGGGACCTTCGCGCCGTGCTCCCGCCAGCGCAGCCGCCCCGCGATCATGAGGTGGAGCACCACGAAGACGGGATCGGCGTCGTCGCCCGGCAGCTCGAGCACGATGCGCTTGCCGAGCCGTCTCAGGCCGGTGACCCGTCGTCCCGTCAGCGCGTCGACCGGTGGGTCGTAGGTCCGCAGCAGCGAGACCCCCACGATCCGCACCTGTTCGACCCGCGCGTCGAGCAGCCGCGGCCGCAGCGCGGCGAGGTAGTCCTCGATGTCGGGCAGCTCCGGCACGGCGGCATCCTCGCGGGCGCGACGAGCGACCGCAACGCCACGGGACGATCAGCCTGCGTCCATCACCATGGACGCGATCCGGTCCAAGGCGTCGAGCCCCACCCTGCCGGCGACACGGACCACGACCCGTCCCTCCGCGTCGAGCCCGACCCAGTAGGGCGTCCCGGTCAGCCCGTAGGCCTCGGCGACCGACCCGTGGGCGTCGTCGACGAGCACCGGGCCGGGATAGCCGACCCGGTCGAACCAGGCGTCCGGTGGCCAGTTGGGGCGGGTGGCGTCGAGCCCGGTCGGGACGGCGACGACCGCCAACCCCTCCGGAGCGCGCCCGTCGGAGAGCCACTGCGCCACCTCCGGCAGCTCCTCCTGACAGTGGGGGCACCACGCGGCCATGAAGGTGATCAGCTGCGGCTGGCCGGGCGCTGCGATGACGGTCTGCGACCCGTCGAAGCCGGCGCCGGTGACCATCGGCGCGTTCGTGCCGACCGCGGTGTCCTCGGCGGGATCGGCGGTCGCTGGCGGCAGCGGTGTCCCGTCGATGCGTGGGCTCCCGGCGATCTCCTCCACCGTCGGCCCCGATCCGGTCCCCTCGACGGTCAGGACCGCGATCGTGACGGCCAGCGCGACGACGGCGACACCGGCCAGGATCACCGCGATGCGGTTGCCTCCCGGTCGGGTCGGGCGCGACGGGGTCGGGCGTCGGGTGGTCACGGCAAGCCCTTCGTCCGTGCGGCCAGGCTCAGCACCGCAGCCGCGACGAAGCCGATGAATGCCATCGTCGGCAAGGTCAGGAAGCCGAGCTCCTGGACCCACAGGATCGTGCAGGGTGCCGCCGGGTCGCAGACACCACCGAGGCCCGGATTGCGCTCGATGGCGATGTGCCACACGGCGACTCCGGCACCGATGGCCGACAACGGCACGACGCTGCGCCACGCGTCCCGGTCGCGCCGGGCGGTCGCGACCCCGAGGATGACCACCAGCGGGTACATCGCGATGCGCTGGTACCAGCACAGGGTGCAGGGCACATAGCCGGCGACCTCCGAGAGGTAGAGGGATCCGGCGGTGGCGACCGCGACGATCGCCGTCGCGAGCGGGAGGGCGACGTCGTCCCGCAGCCACGCCGGAACGCGCCGGGTGACGAGGGCGAGCAGGGTCGCCACGGCGACGCCGGCCGCGATCAGGGCCAGGATGGCCAGTGTTCGTTCGGCGACCGCAACCACGGCATCCCTTCGGGTAAGTCGCGTGACGGACGGAGAACCCCGTCAGCGTCGGGACTCGGCGTCGTTGGTCGCAGAGCCGCAGGTCCCAAGACCCGAGGGCCGACCTGCCTCGATGCCCCGGTCGGTCACCTACTCCCCGTCGCTCAGGGGGCCCACGACGATGCGTACCTCACGGACGGCGTCCGCGCCGACCACCTCGGCGGCGTTGGCCTTCAGCTGGGTGGTGAGATAGCGCAGCTGGGTCGCCCACACCTGGCTCTCCGCACGCACCAGCAGCGTGCCGCCGGCCACACGGACCGGCTCGCACCGTTGTGCGAGGTCGGGGCCGACGATCTGGTCCCACTGGGCCCAGACGGCCGCACCCCGGAGTCGCTCGTCCCAGCCCCGCCGTCGGACGAACGCGTCCAGCGACGCGGACAGCGTGGTCGGGGGCGACACACGGCGGACACCGTCGGTGTGCTCCTCGGCCATGGTCCAGTCGTCCTCGGCAGGCGGGCCCGGATCGAACTGCTCCCGCTCGATCTCGGCCCGGCGCCGCGACTGCCGCGCCCGCTGCCAGGCGTAGAACCGCTCGTCCTTGTCGGCGGCCCCGGCCCGACGTGCATCCGCGACCGGGTCGGTGCGTCCGCGACGGCGCTTCATGCCACACCCTCCGTGCCATGGGGACGTGGGGTCAGGCGCGACACCCCGTCGACCAGCCGTACCTCCACACGTGCCCCGACAAGGGGGACGTCCGCCTCGACGGCGGCGGTCACCAGTACCTGATCGAAGCGGTCGCAGGCCACCGCCAGCCGTTCGCGGCGGGTCGTGTCGAGCTCCGCGAAGACGTCGTCGAGCAGCACGACCGGACGGTCACCGACGTCGGCCAGCACCTCGAAGGTGGCCAGCTTCAACGCCAGGGCCAGGGACCACGCCTCCCCCTGGCTGGCATAGGCACGTGCCGGCAGGTCCCCCACCGCCAGGTCGAGGTCGTCCCGATGGGGTCCGACCAGGCTCACCCCCCGCGCGATCTCGTCGTCGGCGACGTTCTCCAACGCCGCGCGGAACGCCTGCGATATCGGCGCCGGGTCGGGGACCGGACCGAGCGCCGTCGGGTCATCGGCGATCGGGCCCGCGGACGAGCGGTAGGCAAGCTCGGCCCGATCGGACCGGTCGGCGAGCTCGCGGTAGAACCGGTCGACCGGCTCGGTCAGGGTCCGCACGGCCGCGATCCTGGCGGCGACGACCTGGGCGCCGTGCTGGACGAGTTGGTCGGTCCACACGTCGAGGGTGGCCGTCGCGGTCTGTCGGGCCGACCCCGACAGTCCCCGGGCCTGCTTGAGCAGCTGGTTTCGCTGCCGCAGCGCCCGTTCGTACTCGCTCCGGGCTGCCGCGAACGCGGGCCGCCGGGCCGCCAGCATCTCGTCGAGGAACCGACGGCGCTCGGCCGGATCGCCGCGCACGATCGCCACGTCCTCCGGGGCGAACAGCACGGCCCGAACCACCCCGATGCCGTCGCCGGCGCGACGGACGTCCTGGCCGTCGACCCGTGTCCGGGTGCGTCGACCCGAGCCGACCTCGAGCTCGACCGTGCGGCGACGACCACCGTCGGTCTCGATCTCACAACGGATCACGCCCAGCTCGGTTCCCGAGCGCACGAGCGGCCCGTCCCCGGCGACGCGGTGCGACACCCCGCTCGCGGTGCGCTGGATCGCCTCGAGCAGGTTGGTCTTGCCCTGGCCGTTCGCGCCGACGAACACCGTGACCCCGGGCGACAGCTCGACCCGGACGTGGTCGTAGGACCGCACGTCGGTCAGCTCGAGCCACCGGAGCCGCACTCGCCGAGCTCCTTCCGGGACCGGTCAGCTCACCCGCATCGGCATCAGCAGGTAGGTGAAGTCGTCCACTTGGCCGTCCTCGGCATGTGGCTTGAGCACCGCAGGCTTGAGGCCGTCGCGCAGCTCGATGCGAATGCGGTCGGTTCCGGTCGCCTCGAGACCCGACAGCAGGAACGCCGGGTTGAAGGCGATCGTGAGTCCCTCGCCCTCGATGTCGGCGGGCAGGGCCTCGGCGGCGTCGCCCATCTCCTGGTTGCTCGCCTGCAGATCGACGCTGCCGTCCCCGAAGGTCAGGCTCACCGGCGTGTTGGCCTGACCCATCGCGACGATCGCGACGCGTTGCAGGGCCTCGATCAGCTCGGCCCGATCCACGACCACGGTCGTCTCGTGGGCGTCTGGCAGCAGTGCCTGATAGTTGGGGAAGCTGCCCTCGATCAGCTTGGTGGTCAGGCGCCGGTCCCCGAGCAGGAACGACACCTGGCCGTCCTCGATCACCACGGTGACGGCGCCACCCACCTCGGTGGCGGCCTTGGCGGCCTCCTGAAGCGATCGTGCGGGCACCAGCGCACTGCCCTCGACGGCGTGCTCCCAGGTCAGCGACCGAACCGCCAGCCGGTAGCTGTCGGTCGCAGCGGCGGTCAAGGTGTCCCCAGCCGCCTCCAGGCTGACACCGGTCAGCACAGGGCGTCCTTCGTCGGTCGATGCGGCCCGCGCCACCTGCCCCACGAGCCGGGCGAAGGCATCCGCCTTGACCACGCCCTGGGGGGCGCCGTCGACCGGACCTGCCAGGGTCGGGAAGTCCTCGGTCTGCATGCCGCGCACGTGGAACGTGGCCCGCCCACAGGTGATCTCGACACGGTCGGGCTCGCCCGTGAGCTGGACAGGCGCCTCCGGGAAGCGCGCCACGAGCTGGGACAGCAGTCGTCCCGGGAGCAGGACCGCTCCCGGTTGGTCGATCTGGACCGGGATGGTGATCTCGGCCGCGACCTCGAGGTCGGTTGCCCGACAGGTCAGCTTGCCCGCGTCGGCCTCGAGCAGGATCCCCGACAGGGCAGGCAGCGTGACGCGGGCGCCGACCGTTCGGGTCGCCCAGGCGACGGCCTCGGCGAACTCGGCGCGCTCAGCACGCAACTTCACGGCGTTCCCTTCCGCATGTCCACACGTTCTATGGAGAACGTAATGTGATCAGTTCCAGATACGTCGTAGTCATAGGGCCTGTGCACGCTGTGGACGACCACCTCCTCGTGCAGGTCACGACCGGTTCTTGTGCGGTGGACCGGCTGTGGGCGACGGGGGCGCTCGTCCCCAGCCGAAAGGATCACATCGATGTGCTTCCACCGACTGGGCGACCCGTCCACCGTCCGTCCACCAGTCGTCCACGGGGTGGGAGAGCCGTCACGCAAACGGTTGTCCACGGGGGGAGCGACATCGTCCACGACCTGCCCACCGCTGTCCACCGGGTATCCGGAGGACGCCAACACCTCCGTCCACCGGGTTTCCACAGTCAACTGTGGAAAATGTGGATGGCCGCCCGGGGCGCGAACCGACCGACGAGTGCTGGCACGCCCGGTCATGGGCGCGAATCCATCGCGACAGATCACCCGCGACGTGCTCGTGTCTTGATGCGGTTGGTCAGCTCCTGGACCTGGTTGTAGATGGTGCGACGCTCCTGCATGAGGCCGGCGATCTTCTGCTTGGCGTGCATCACGGTGGTGTGGTCGCGACCACCGAAGGCCTTGCCGATGCGTGGCAGCGACATGTCGGTCAGTTCGCGGGCGAGGTACATGGCGATCTGTCGTGCGGTGACCAGCTGCCGGCTGCGCGAGGGTGAGCACAGATCGTCGACGGTGAGCGCGAAGTAGTCGGCGACCTCGTCCATGATGAGCTGGACGCCGATCTCCTGGTCCCGGTCGTCGGGGAACAGGTCCTTCAGCACCACCTCGGCCATCTGCTGGTCGGCCGGTGACCGCTGGAGGCTCGCGAAGGCCGACACCCGGATCAGCGCACCCTCGAGCTCACGGATGTTGGACTGGACCTTCGACGCGATCAGCTCGAGCACCTCGGGCTCCACGCCGAGCCGGTCGGACTCGGCCTTCTTGCGCAGGATGGCGATGCGGGTCTCGAGGTCCGGCGGCTGGACGTCGGTCATCAGCCCCCACTCGAAGCGGCTGCGCAGCCGGTCCTCGAGCTGGGAGATCTGCTTCGGCGGGCGGTCGCTCGAGATCACGATCTGCTTCTCGGCGTTGTGGAGCGCGTTGAAGGTGTGGAAGAACTCCTCCTGCGTGCGCTCCTTCTGCTCGAGGAACTGGATGTCGTCGATCAGCAGCACGTCTGCCTGACGGTAGGTGCGCTGGAAGGTCGTGATCCGGTCGTCACGGATGGCGTTGATGAACTCGTTGGTGAACTGCTCGGTCGTGATGTAGCGCACCGTGAGCCGCGGGTAGAGGCTGCGGACGTAGTGGCCGATGGCATGCAGAAGGTGGGTCTTGCCGAGCCCCGCCCCGCCGTAGATGAACAGCGGGTTATAGGACTTGGCCGGCGCCTCGGCGACGGCGACGGCGGCGGCGTGGGCGAAGCGGTTCGAGGAGCCGATGACGAAGTCGTCGAAGGAGTACTTGGGGTTGAGCTGCGTGTCGGGCTCGACCGTGTCGGTCAGCTGCCGGGGCTCGGGCAACCTGACGCTGGGTCCGGCCGGTCGTCCGGGCGCCTCGAGGGGTCGATCGTCGAACGACGCTGCCGGCTCGAGCCGGTGGTCGTCCTCGCCCTCGACCGCCTGGTCAGACGGTTCTGGCTGGGGTGAGGCGCCGCCCGGCTCGGGATGGTCCAAGGGTTCGGGCCGCGGTTGGACGGTGATGACCACCGTGAGCTCGCGTCCGGCCGCCTCGGACAAGGCGGTCCGTATGCGCTCCCCGCAACGGGTGTCGAGCCACTCGCGCGCGAAGGTGTGTGGACTGGCGAGGATGACCGTGTCGTCGCTGAACCCCACCGGCCGCGTCGCGGTCAACCACTGACGCTGGGCTGGTGAGGAGACGGTCCGCATCACCCCTTCGAGGCTCTCGCTCCACAGGCTCTCGAGATCGAGCGTCGAGGTGCGTGTCACGCCGGCTCCTGATTCTCCCGTACCCGGTCGACGGCCGTGGCCGCCGATTCTTCTGGCAACTCCCTGTCCGCGGCCGGCGCCGCAACGAATACCACCGCAGTCCCGCCGTCCACAGCGCTGTCCACAGGTGTGGATACTGCAGCGCACCCGTCCGCTGTCAACGCGGGCCGGCCGCGGTGGGGAAGGTCACTCGGTCCGTGCGGCAAGCGCACGCTTCCGCGCGAGCGCCCGGAGGTCACCCGGGGTGGTGACGCCGAATCGGTGTCCGAGGGACGGCTGCGGACCGTACACCTCCATGCCGATGCTCGGCAAGGGGTTATCCACATCGGCCGAGGCTGGTCGGGGAACGCACGCCCAGACCGGTACCACCGCGCGCCGGGGCGGTGCGTCCGACGCCCGCGCGACGCCCGGCCGTCGGGTGTGGCGAGGCGTCAGCGCGCACCCGGGCCGAAGCGTTTGCCCGCCCCGCTCGCGGCGCGATAGGCTCCCGGCCACGTCCGCCTGCCCCGGCGACGGATCTCCGCGGTCCCGACCCTTGCGGATCCACTCCCGAGTCATCTTCTCGCGGACCCGGAGCCGTGCGTGGCTCGCCGCGCAGTCTCACGCCCACCGCCCTGGAGCCGGTCGAAGTGAAGCGCACCTTTCAGCCCAACAACCGTCGCCGTTCGCGCAAGCACGGGTTCCGGCATCGCATGCGGACCCGTGCGGGCCGCCGCATCGTGAGCAACCGCCGCCGTCGTGGCCGTGCCAAGCTGTCGGCCTGACCCCGTCGTGACCACTGGGGCGATCGACCGACTGCGGGACGGGCGCGACATCGCGGCCGTGCTGCGCACACGTCGGCAGCGCGCAGGCCGTCTGGCGGTCGTTCACGTTCGCTTCGAACGGCCCGACGACCGGCCGCGGGTCGCGGTGGTCGCCTCCCGCCGGGTCGGCTCGGCCGTGGCGCGCAACCGTGCCAAGCGCCTGCTGCGCGAGGCTGCTCGCGAGCTCGACTGGGCGCCGGGTGTGGATGTGGTGCTGGTCGCGCGAGGAGCGCTCGCGCGCAGCCGGACGCCGGAGGTCCGGGCCGAGCTCGAACAGCTCGCTGGCCCGCTCGACGCGCTGAGGAGTCACGGTTGAATGCTGTCAGCCCCACCTCGGACGAGCGCGTGAGCCGACGTTCGCCGATCGCGTGGCTGATGTTGGGCCTGTTGCGGCTCTACCGCTGGACCGCGCTGGTGCGTCAGCCGCGGTGCCGGTTCTACCCGTCGTGCTCCACCTACGCCGTCCAGGCCGTGCGCGAGCACGGGGGCCTGCACGGGACGTGGTTGGCGATCCGGCGGGTCGGACGGTGCCATCCGTGGAACCCGGGCGGGGTCGATCCCGTCCCGCCGAGGGAGTAGACACCCGTGTGGTCCGAGTTCGTCGACAGCATCCTCGGCGCCTTCACCTCGGCGCTGACCTTCCTCCACGACCTGGTCGCGGTCGTGGACTTCCTCGAGCCTGCGGCCTGGGGCTGGGCGATCGTCCTGCTCACGTTGATCGCGCGGGTGCTGCTGCTGCCGCTGGCGATCAAGCAGACCCGGTCGATGCGGGCGATGCAGAAGCTGCAACCCCAGATAAAGGAGCTGCAGAAGAAGCACAAGGTCGACCGCTCGCTGATGAAGAAGGATCCCGAGCAGTACAAGGCCAAGCGCCAGAAGCTCAACGAAGAGATGATGGCGCTGTATCAGCGCGAGGGTGCCAACCCGGCGGCCAGCTGCCTGCCGTTGCTCGCCCAGGCGCCGATCTTCATCGCGCTGTTCTGGACCCTGCGCGATGCCCCCGAGCTGCGCGGCGCCGAGTTCTACTTCTTCACCGCGGTCGGTGAAGGGGGCCTCGAGCAGATCGTCCGCGGGTCGGGCTGGCCCGGGTGGCTGTTGATCCTGCTCATGTCCGGGACGATGTTCTGGTCGCAGCGGCAGATGATGGCCAAGAACGCGGCGCAGATGGCCGACAGCCCGATGGCACAGCAGCAGAAGGTGCTGCTCTACGTCATGCCGGTGTTCCTCGCCGTGATCTCGATCAACTTCCCCATGGGTGTCCTGCTGTACTGGGTGACCACGAACTTCTGGCAGGTCGCACAGCAGGCCATCATCCTGCGTGAGGTACAGCACGAGGCGGAGGTCGAGGCGGCCGAGCACAAGGACGAGCCTGCCAGCGGGCCACCGCGCGGCCCGAGCAAGGGGGCGACCTCGGGCAAGCCGAAGGACACCGACGACACCGATGCCTTGGCCTCCGACGATGCCGGCGCAGGCGACGGCAAGTCCCCCGGCGGGAAGTCCAAGCCAGCCGGCCGCAAGCCGCGTCGAGGCGATGCCGCCCCGGATCCGGTCGAGGGGGCCGATGACGGGGACGACAATGGCCGGCGACCGACCTCCGACGATGGCCACGGGCGTCCCGGGGCCGACGGCGACGGCGTCGACACGCCGCGCCCCAAGAAGCGTGATCACCTGCCCCGTCGGGGCGACCGCCGTTGACAGGAGAACCGATGAGCCGAAGGATCGATGCGCAGGGCGACAGCCTCGAGGCGGCACTGGTTGCCGCCGTGGCGCAACTACTCGATTGCGACGCCGACAAGGTCGAGCTGCGGCTGACCGCACCCGGGCTGGACGGCGTCGAAGGCCAACTGCGACTCGACCTCACGGTGACCGGTGACGGTGCCGACGAGCCCGACGAGGACGATACCGACGAGTCCACCGATGCCGGCGCCGAGGCGGCCGACGAGGGCGACGCGGATGCTGCGCCCTCGGACGAGGCCGTCGACAGCGACGCGGACTCGGACGGATCCGGCGGCGATGATCAGGCCGACTCCATCACGGTCGAGGATCTCGACGAGGAGGCCGACGCCGCGGCCGACTTCCTCGAGGGTCTGCTCGATGCGATGGACCTGCCCGGCGACCTTCGGATCAAGGTGCACGACGACCACGCCGAGGTCGAAGTGCTCGAGATCGGCAGTGGCGCCCTGATCGGTCGCCGCGGTCAGACGCTCGAGGCGATCCAGGAGCTGCTGCGCTGTGCGCTGCAACGCCAGTTCCAGCGCCGATCACGGGTCAAGGTCGACGCCGAGGGGTATCGGGCCCGCCGCCTCGAGAAGCTGCTGGAGAAGGCCGAGGAAGCCGTCGACGAGGTGCTCGACACCGGTGACCCGCAGCGCCTGGAGCCAATGGACGTGTTCGAGCGCAAGGCGGTGCACCACCTCGTCGCCGAGCACGACGGGGTGATGAGCCGGAGCCAGGGGCGCGAGCCCGCACGGCGCGTGGTGATCGAACGGGAGTAGTCACGACCAGCCGCAGCACGGGTTGGTTTCACGTGGAACGCGGTGCAGCAACGCCCCCGCGGTCCGCCGGCGCGGGAGGCACGTTCCACGTGGAACGCTGGTCGAGGCGCCGCGCCCGCACGTCGGGGCTAGGCTGCCGGGGATGGACCCGCTGTCCCATCTGCCGCCGTCGCACCGAACCGCGCTCGAGCGGTTCGCGGGGCTGGTGGCGGAGTCACCGCACAACCTCGTCTCGCACCGGGCACGCGACGAGCTGATCAGTCGTCACCTCCCTGAGTGTGTCGCCCTGGCCGAGCTGTTGCCGTCGGCCACCCGTCGGCTCCTCGACGTCGGCTCGGGCGGCGGCCTTCCCGGGTTGGTCATCGCCATCGTCCGCCCCGACCTCGACGTGCACCTGCTCGACAGCACGCGCAAGAAGACGGAGTTCCTGCGCGAGACCGCGCGAGTGCTCGATGTCGCGGTCACCGTCCACACCGGTCGAGCGGAGGAGCTCGCGCGCCCTCCCTTGGCGGCGAGCTTCGACGTGGTCACGGCACGGGCCGTCGCCCCGCTGGGGACGTTGCTGGGGTGGACGGCGGCCTACCTGGCTCCGGGTGGGGTCCTGTACGCGGTGAAGGGCGAGCGCTGGCGCGACGAGCTGGAGGACGCGGCCGACGCACTGAATCGCACCGGCATGCGGGTGGTGGCCACGCCCGACCAGGTCGGCCGGCAGGCTGGGGACGGCAGCACCGCGGCCACCCCCCGCGTTGTTATGCTCGCGCGATCGAGCTGAGACGGTGAGGTGTCGGTGGGGTGGTGGCCGGAACGGCGGCGGCACCAGCCTGCCCCCACCTTTGCGGCAACGTCCCCGCGTGCGTCGGCACCCGACCGAGCGTCCGAGGAGCAGGTCGTGCCCGATGCCATGACACCCGGCGACGCCGCCCCGGCAGCCGAAGGATCGAACATACGTTCGATACCAGAAGTGAGCCTCCCGGAAGTGAGCGGGGACCAGCAGCCGGGCGAGGGCGTGTCGCCAGGGCCGGCGGCCACGATCCTCGCGGTCGCCAATCAGAAGGGGGGCGTGGGCAAGACCACCACGACCGTGTCGCTGGCCGCGGCCCTGGCCGAGCTCGGCGCGCGGGTCCTGATCGTCGACCTCGACCCGCAGGGCAATGCCACCACCGGTCTCGGACTGCGGGCCGAGGAGGGGGAGCCGAGCAGCTACGGCGTGGTCGTCGACGACCTCGCGCTCGACGACGCGACCCGCGACACCGACGTCGAGCACCTTCGGATCGTGCCGTCGTCACTCGATCTGGCCGGCGCCGAGGTCGAGCTCGTCCCGGCGTTCTCCCGGGAGCTGCGGCTGCGTCGCGCCCTGGAGGTGGCCGTGGACGACTACGACGTGGTCTTCATCGACTGTCCTCCGTCCCTCGGGCTGCTCACCATCAACGCCATGGTGGCAGCCGACCAGGTGCTGGTTCCGATCCAGTGCGAGTACTACGCACTGGAGGGACTGGGGCAGCTGATGCGCACGGTGCAGTTGGTCGGCGACAACCTCAACCGTGATCTCGAGCTCGGCGGGGTCGTGCTCACGATGTACGACGCGCGCACCAACCTGTCGCAGCAGGTGGTCGACGAGGTCCGCGGCTACTTCGGCGACCGCTGCTACCAGACCGTCATCCCGCGCACGGTGCGCCTGTCGGAGGCACCGAGCTTCGGCCAGCCGATCACGGTGTTCGACCCCAACAGCCGCGGATCGCGGGCGTATCAGCGCCTCGCGCGCGAGGTCGCGGATCGTCTCGAGCTGCCGATCGCCCGCGCCGAGGCGTCGGCGCTGGACCGACTGCTCGGCACTCCGCCACCCACCGCGTCCGTCGGGGACGCCGACCAGGAGGCTGACACGTGAGTCGACGAGGAGGGCTCGGACGGGGACTTGCGGCGCTCATCCCACCGGGGGAGCACGTCTCGGGGCAGGCCAGCCTGCTCGAGGTGCCCGTGGACGCGGTCACCCCCAACCCGCGTCAGCCGCGCGAGGTGTTCGACGAGGGGGAGCTCGAGGGCCTCGCCGTCTCGATCGCCGACCTCGGGATCCTCCAACCGATCGTCGTGCGTCAGGTCGGCGATGACGCATTCGAGCTGGTCGCCGGGGAGCGGCGCTGGCGCGCCGCCAAGCAGGCCGGACTGGACCACGTCCCGGCGGTCGTGCGCCACACCGACGACGCCGACATGCTCAAGGAGGCCCTGGTCGAGAACATCCATCGGGTGCAGCTCAACCCGCTGGAGGAGGCGGCGGCCTACCAGCAGCTGCTCGAGGAGTTCGGCTTCACGCAGGAGGAGCTGGCGACCCGCCTGGGGCGTTCGCGCCCCGCGATCGGCAACACCTTGCGCCTGCTCGCCCTCCCGCCCTCCGTGCAGCGCCGGGTGGCCGCGGGCGTCCTCAGCGCCGGCCACGCCAAGGCGTTGCTCGCCATCACCGATGCGACCGTCCAGGAGCGCGTCGCGGAACGCATCGTGGCCGAGGGGCTATCGGTCCGTGCCACCGAGGAGCTGGTGCGGCTGCGGCTGCTGGACGAGGAGGCGGACGAGTCCGCGGTCTCGGCACCGTCGGGCGCAAGCCGTCGCCGTCGTCCGGTTGCGCCCGCGCTCATCGAGCTCCAGGACGACCTGTCCGACGCCCTCTCGACGCGCGTGCGGATCACCATGGGTGCGCGCAAGGGCAAGGTGCAGATCGAGTTCGGCACGGTCGACGACCTCGAACGTCTCGTCGACGTCATCGCTCGCGGCCTCGAGGACGAACGGCCGGATCTGCTGCGCCGCCTCGATTCGGGCGACGCACAGATCCCGGGGCCCGACGCCTGACCTCGTCGACGCCTCCGTCGTCCCGGCCCAGGAGGGCGAGGCCGGCCAGCTCGATGAACAGCCCGGTCTCGGCGACGCCCGGGATCAGCTGCAGGGTGATGTCGGTCACCGCCGGGTCCTCGATGCCGCCCGGCCACCGACAGTCGAGGATCGCATTGCCGTTGTCGGTGCGGTAGCTGCCGTCGTCCTGGTGGCGCTCGCTGGCGACCAACCCGAGGTCGGACAGCGTGCGCCGCACCGCGGTGAGCGCGAACGGGATCACCTCCAGCGGGACCGGGAACGAGTCACCCAGCTTCTCGACCAGCTTCTCGGGTGTCGCGATGACCACGAACCGGTCGGCCATCGACGCGACCACCTTTTCGCGGAGCAGGGCACCGCCGCCCCCCTTCGTGAGCGTCAGATCGGCGTCGAGCTCGTCGGCACCGTCGACCGCGAGATCGAGCCGATCGACCGTGCCGGGGTGGAGCAGGGCGATACCGAGCTCGCGGCACCGGGCCGCGGTCGCCTCCGAGGTCGCGACGCCGGCCACGTCCAGGCGCCGCTGCGCGAGCGCGTCGAGGAAGTACGCCACCGTCGAGCCGGTCCCGAGACCGAGCCGCATGCCGTCCTCGACCAGGTCCGCGGCCGCGCGGCCGGCAGCCGCCTTGGCGGGGTCACCCATCGCGAGCTCCTCAGGTGTCGCGCGACCCTACTCGCGGTACGGACGGGGGCGGCCGCTAGGACCCGTGCCACTCGGCGAGAAGCAGGCCGAGCTCCCCCAGCCCTTCGAGGGACAGGTCGGGGGTAAGCCCCTCCGGCAGGTCCTGGAGCTGGCCCCACGGTCCCCGTCGCAGCCAGCAGGTGCGCATCCCGAAGGCACTCGCGGCATCGACGTCGTTGTCGACCCGGTCACCGACGTAGAGGACGTCGGCAGGCTCGGGGGCCCGGCTCAGCCGCAGCACCGCCGCGAAGAATCCGGCGTCGGGCTTGGCGACGCCGAGCTCCTCCGAGGTCACCAGGTGATCGTGGGGCAGCCCGAGTGCGCGCAGCTGGGCCGTGCGCTGCGCCGGCTGGTTGCCGGCGATGATGATCTCGAACCCGGCGTCGCGCACCTCGGCGAGGCACGGTCGCACGTCCGGATACAGGTCGGACTCCGCAAAGCCCCCGTAGCGGCGCTCGTGTTCGTCGACGAACGCGTCCCAGTCGACGTTCGGTGCGACGTGGGTGAACGCGGCGCGGTGGTCCTCACCTTGCACGATCGCAGCGCCGAGCACCGCCGCCAGCGTCAACGGGGACACGCCGAGGATCTCGGCCCACACCGCCCACACCCGGGTCTCGTCGATCAGCACCTCGCCGATGTCGAACACGACGACACGCGGCGCCGGCGGTTGAGCTCCCGCTTCCTCGGCCGCCCCGTCGTGCACCGGCTCCTGCCCGCTCACGGCACCCGGCCGACGGATGCAGCGTCGGACGCACCGTCGGCCAGTGCGAGCTGTACCAGCCGCTCGCACAGATCGGCGAAGTCGAGATCGGCCGCGGCGGCGGCCAAGGGCACCAGCGAGGTGTCGGTCAACCCGGGGCAGGTGTCGAGCTCGAGCAGCCACGGGCGCCCGTCGGCATCGACGATCAGGTCCGCACGGGACACGTGGCGGGCCCCGATGGCGTGATAGGCGGCGACCGCCACCTGCTCGCACTGGACGAGGACGGCCTCGTCGAGCCGTGCCGGCACGTGGAACTCGGTGGCGCCGGCGGTGTAGCGGGCCGCGAAGTCGTAGGCGCCCTCCTTCGGCTGGATCTCGACCGGCGGCAGGGCCGCGCCGTCGAGCACGGTGACCGCGACCTCGGTGCCGGCAACGAACCGCTCGACGAGGACGGCCGGTGCGTAGCTGAAGGCCCCCACGATCGCCTGGGACAGGCGGGCGGCGTCGTCGACGACCGACAGACCGAGCGATGAGCCACCGGTGGCGGGCTTGACGACGAGCGGCATGCCGAGCGCCTCCGCGAGGTGGTCGACCGCGGCCGCGGCCCCCATCTCGCGAAACGCCTGCTGGGTCAGCGTCACGTGGGCGGGCACCGACAGGCCCGCCCGGTCGTACAGGCCCTGCGCGATGGGCTTGTTCCACGCCAGCGAGCTCGCGAGGACGTCCGGGCCCGTGTAGGGCAGCCCGACCAGCTCGAGCAGCGACTGGATGGTGCCGTCCTCACCCGCAGACCCGTGGAGCGCGAGGAACGCGACCTCGAAGTCGCCGTCCTCGAGGGTGCGCACCAGCTGGCTGTCGACGTCGAGCGCGGTGACGTGGTGGCCGCGGTCCGCGAGGGCATCGGCGACGCGACTGCCCGACCGGAGGCTCACCTCGCGCTCGAGCGAGATGCCGCCCGACAGGACGGCGACGTTGGTGGGCACGGCAGGCCTTTCGTTCGGGGGAGGAGTCATCCGCCCAACCCGGTCGCGCGGCCCGAGTCACGGGGCTCGACCTCCGGGGCGTCGGTCCCGAACACCGCCCGCACCAGCTTGAGCTCGTCGTGCAGGAGCTCACCGAGTCGTACGACGCCCTCACGGATCAGGTCCACCTCGGGATAGGAGAAGCACAGGCGCATCTGGTTCCCGCCGGTCCCGTCGGCGTAGAAGCCGCGACCAGGGACGTAGGCGACCCGGTGCGAGATCGCCTTGGCCAACAGGTCCGAGGTGTCGATGCCCGGTGGCACCGTGAGCCACACGTAGAACGCGCCGGTCGGTCGGGTCCACCGCACGCCCGCGGGCATCTCGGCATCGAGCGCCGTGAGCATCGCGGTGGCCTTCTCGTGGTAGAGCTCGCGGAACCGCTTGACCTGCTCACGCCACGGTTGGGTCCCGAGCCACCCCTCGACGACCATCTGGGTCAGGTTCGACGGGCACAGGTCGGCCGCCTCGCGCAGCAGGACGAGCTTGTCCCGGATCGGCCGGGGCGCCGCGACCCACCCCGTGCGCACCCCCGGTGCGAACGTCTTCGACATCGTGCCGACGTACACGACCCGGTCGGGAACCAGCTCCCGCAGCGACGGGAAGGTGCGGCCGGCGAAGTCGAGCAGCCCGTACGGGTCGTCCTCGACGAGCATCAGGTCACGCGTCTCGGCCAGCTCGGCGAGCCGGTGCCGGCGGTCCACGGCCATGGACACGCCGGCCGGGTTCTGGTGGTTCGGAACCGTGTAGACGTACTTGGGGCGCCGACCCTCGTCCGCGAGCCGGTCCAGCTCCGCCTCGAGGAGGTCGATCCGCATCCCGTCGTCGTCCATGGGGACGTGGCGCACCTCGGCCTGGTGGCTTGTCATCGCCCCGATCCCACCGACGTAGGTGGGGCCCTCGGCGAGGACGAGGTCCCCGGGGTCGAGGAAGCACGTGGCGATCAGCTCGAGCGCCTGCTGCCCGCCGACGGTCACGACGAGGTCGTCGGCGTGGGCCGGAACCCCCTGGTGATGCATGACCTCGACGAGCAGCTCACGCAGCTCAGCCCGACCCTGACCGCCGCCGTACTGGAGCGCGGTGGCGCCGGCCTCGCGGATCACCTTCGAGGTGACGCGCTCCACGGCCTCCATGTCGAGCGCCGACGTCGCCGGCATGCCGCCGGCGAAGGAGACGATCTCCGGGCGCGCGGCGACCGCGAACAGCGCGCGGATCTCCGAGGCGCTCATCCCCTGGACGCGAGCCGCGTACCGCTGCAGGTAGGGGTCGGTGTCGAGCCGCACGTCACGCTTTCGTCGCGAGGAGCCGCCGGTAGCATCGAGCGTAGCGAGCGACCCTTGTCCCACCACGGCGCTGCGGCAGCGGTGCGACGGGTGGCAACGGGTCGACGACACGGCGAGGAGCTGACCGTGGACGAGGATCGCGGCGACGACCGGCACGTCGCGGCCGGCGGCTGGCGCCGCGCGCTGGTCGGACTCGCCATCGGCGTCGCGGCCGGGATCGTCGTGGCGCTGGTCCTGCCCCGAGAGCCGCGGGCAGCGGTCGGTGGCGGGCCCCCGCCACGATAGGCAGGAAGGGCGGGAGCCGTGTCGCGACGCGTCGAGCTGCTCACCGGCGAGATGGTCGAGGAGCTGCCCGAGCCATGCCGTACGTGCCTGTTCTGGGAGCTCGGTGCCCCGCGACCGGACCCGCGGGCGGTCCCGGTCGGGGGCGGAGCCGGGAGCCGTGGCCGCCCGGCGACCGATGCGCTCGTGCGCAAGGAGGCGTGGGTGTCGTCGCGGGTACAGGAGGCCACGCCGCCGGGTCACGCCGTGCGAGCCGACGGTGAGGTCGTGGCGCACGCGGTGTGCGCTCCGTCGGACACCTTCGCCCGCCGGCCGTGGCCGGTGCCACCGAGCTCACCCGACGCGCTGCTGCTCGCGACGGTCTGGGTCGTGCCCGGCCGCCGGGATCATGGCCTCGGGCGGTTGCTGCTCCAGGCGGCGATCCGGGACGCGATCCGTGCGGACGTCGCGGCGGTCGAGGCGTACGGCGACCGCCGGTGGCAGGAGCGCAACTGTCTGCTGCCGGCCACGTGGCTGCTGCGTGAGGGCTTCGTCGTCCACCGCGAGCATCCCCGGACGCCCCTGCTGCGGCTCGAGGTGAAGCGCACGGCCCGGTGGGCGGAATCGCTCGAGCACGCGTGGGAGGAGGTCCTCGAGCGGTTGCCGCGCCGGGTCCCCTCACCTGCCCCGGACGGGGGACCGGGGCGGCGCTGAACGACCCGGGCCGCGCTATCCTTCCGGGTTTCTCGATATCGAGACAGTTCGCGGCAGCGGCCGTGACCGCCGTCATGGCGACGCGCGTTCGCGCGTCGCCCAGCAAGGATCCCCGTGCGGGCGTATCGCGATCTGTTCGGTCACCGGACGGCCCGGTGGCCGCTGCTGATGTCGACGCTGTCGCGGATCACGCCCGGCATGATCGCGCTCGCCATCGTGCTCCTGGTGCGCCATGGCGGCTACGCCTACACCATCGCCGGCCTGGTGACCGGTGCCCACCAGGTCGGGGTCGGGCTCGCGTCGCCGCTCCAGGGCAGCCTCGCGGACCGCTTCGGACAGCCGACCGTGCTGATCCCGGATGCCGTCGGCTACCTGCTCGGGACGGTGGGGCTCGCCGTTCTTGTCACCCAGGGCGCACCGGTGACGGCGCTCGTCGTCGTCGCCGTCCTGGCCGGGATGGTGTATCCACCCACGACGGCGTGCTCGCGCACCCTGCTCGGTCGGCTGTTCCCGACCGGGCGCCTACGCGAGACCGCCTTCGCGGTGTCGTCGATCGCGGTGGAGATCGGCTTCATCGTCGGGCCGCTCGTCGCGGTGGCCGTCGCCGGGTGGTTCGGGCCAGCGTGGTCGGTGGTCGCCGCCGGCGTCGCGGCGGTCATCGGCGCCGTCGGGTACGCGGTGACGGGCGCCGCCCGCGCTGTGCCGCGGCGCGACCCGGTCACCGGACGGGGTGGTGCGCTGCGCTCCCGCGGTGTCCGGGTCATGGTGCTGGCGCTCGGAACCGTCGCGGTGTCCTTCGGCGTGATCGACATCGTCGTACCGGCCGTCGCCGACTTCGCCGGCCAGCCCGGCGCCGCGGGGTGGCTGATCGCCTCGATCGCGAGCGGCAGCCTGCTCGGCGGTCTCGTGTACGGCTCGCGGGTCTGGCCCGGCACGGTGGCGTCCCGGTTGCGGCTCCTGGCGGTCGTGCTCGCGGTCGGGCTCGCGGTGGTCCCGATGACGCTCGCATCACTGCCGTTGTTCGCCGTGGGACTGTTCATCGGGGGTCTGTTCCTCGGACCCACGACGATCTGCGCGTTCCAGCTCATCGACGACCTCGCTCTCCCGGGGACCCAGACCGAAGCGCAATCCTGGACGCAGGCCTCGGTGGTGGCGGGCATCGCCGTCGGCGCGCTGCTGTCGGGGATCGCGGTCGACACCGGAGGGCCGGGTGTCGCGCTGCTCGCCGGCGCCGGCAGCGTCGGCCTCGGAGCGCTGGTCATCAACCTGCGGCATGCCCGGCTCGAGCGGCCCGAGTCCGTCGGCGCCGCCGGCTGACCAGGGCGGGTCAGGCGGCGCGTACGTGCTCGCCCAGCAGGAACGTGACCAGTGTGTCCGCCAGCGCGCCGGCGATGGCGCGCTGGTGCTCGGAGGTGGTCAGTGCCACGCCTTCGTCGGGATGGGTGAGGAAACCGGGCTCGATGATCACCGCCGGCGCACGGGACTCGCGCAGCAGCGCCGAGGTCGACGGATGGATGCGACAGTCGGGCGTCCCGACCGCCGAACAGACGGCGGCGACGGCGAGCTGGGCGAGCATCCGCCCGGCCTCGGACACGTAGCCCTCGGTGCCGAAGTAGTAGGCGGCGGCGCCCTTGGCATCGGCCGAGTCGAGCCCGTTCGTGTGGACCGACAGGATCGCCTCGACGCCCTCGTCGTTGGCGTGGGCGGCTCGCTCCGACGGGGTCGGTGACGTCGCCGGGCCGCGCCCCAGCACGACGTGGGCACCGAGCGCGGCCAACCGCCCCTCGACGAGGGAGGCGATGGCCCAGGTCACCTCGTGCTCGGCGATGCCGTTCGGCGCGACGAGCCCGGGGTCGTCGGGGCTGTGGCCCGCGTCGACCATGATCCGGGCCCCCGCCAGCGACAACCGCGGTGGCCGCCGCAACAGCTCGCGCTCGCGCACGGCGTAGGCCGGTGCCTCCTGGTGCTGGCGGTGGAGCCGGAGCAGCAGGTCGAGCGTCGAGGGACCGGCGATGCCGTCGACGTCCAGCCCGACGTTGAGCTGGAACTCCCGCACGGCGTCCACCGTCTGGGGCCCGTAGAGCCCGTCGTCGTACCCGGTGTCGAAGCCGAGCCGGTTGAGGCGACGCTGGAGGTCACGCACGTCGTCGCCCTGCATGATCGGCCGGGTTGCATACAGCATGCGGTCCCCGAGCCGGAACGACGCGCCGACCAGTGACCGCCACGTGTCGTCGCCCACGATGCCGTCGGCCGGCAGCCCCCGTTGCTGCTGGAAGGCCCGGACCGCGCCACGCGTGGCCTGGCCGAACACGCCGGGCTCGTCGTCGCAGTGCAGGCCGAGCTCACCGAGGCGACGCTGGACGTCCTCCACCTCGGGGCCGACGCTGCCGACGGCGATGAGCTCCATGCGTGCGAAGCGTAGGCGACGTTCCGCGGCCGACCATGCCGTGGCAGGTTCGGCGGTCAGGCGATCTCGAGGCCCCAGACGTCGCCCTCGGGGGCGAACCCGACGCGCTCCAGATAGCGCCGGTGCGCGTCGGTCAGCGCCGTGGTCTCGAGGCGCGTGTACCCACGATCGCAGAGGGGCCCGTCGGAGTCGTAGATCTGGGCGGCGGGGCGCAGGTCGCGGTGGGCCGGGGTGACGTAGTCGAGGTCGATGGTGGCGGTGGGGCCCTCGCCCCGGAGCAGGAAGGTGCCGACCGGCACGGCGTCGCGCAGCACCACGAGGGCGGTGTGGTCGTCGCGCAGGCCCGCGAAGTCGGGTTGGAAGCGCTCGATGTCGTCGCGGTGGAAGTCGAGGAAGCGCGGCAGGTAGACGCCGTGCACGGGCCAGTCGACCACCTCGAAGTAGCCCTCCGATCGGTCACGCAGGAGGCGGCGGAGGTGGAACAGGTTGACGAGCAGGATCGCCACGTTGGTCGCGACCACGGGGATGGACCCGATCAGCACGCCGTAGGTGCCGAACACGAGCGCCCCGGTGAGGCTGATCGTGCGCAGCCGCAGCACCGAGCTCATGAGCAGGCTCAGGACCACGAGCAGCGATGCCACGTAGCCGACGAGCTCGACCAGATCGATCATGGACGGCTCCTTCCGGGCCGCAGCGAGCCGACATGACCACGCCCCGGGTACGGACCCGGGGCGTGGTCGGGATGCGCGAGCCGATGGCTCACGGGGAAGGTCACCCGACGTAGTCCGACAGGTCGGACAACAGTGCGGCCTTGCCCTTGGCGCCGACGATGCGCTTGTCGGGCTGGCCACCCTTGAACACCATCAAGGTCGGGATCGACATGATCCCGTACTCACGGGCCGTGCCGGGGTTCTCGTCGATGTTGAGCTTGACGACCTTGAGCTCGTCGGGGTGCTCGGTGGCGATCTCGTCGACGATGGGGCTCACGATGCGGCAGGGGCCGCACCATTCGGCCCAGAAATCGACCAGAACCGGCTTGTCGGCCTCGAGGACCTCGGCGGTCCATTCACTGTCGGTCACGGGGGTCGCACCCATGCGGTGGTCCTTCGCTCGAAGAAGCGGGTGGCGGTTCGAAGCAGCCAACGATGGGCGGCCGGGTGCTATTCCCGGCCACTCGGCACGGTCAGCGGCATCAGGCGTGCTGGGGCGCCGGGCGCGCGTCATCGGTCGTGGCGGCGTGGCTGCCCCCTCCGGCGAGCCAGCGATCGGCGTCCATCGCCGCTCGACAGCCGGTGCCGGCGGCCGTGACGGCCTGCCGGTAGGTCTGGTCGATGACGTCACCGCAGGCGAAGACGCCCGGGATGTTGGTGTGCGTCGACGGCTCGTCGACGATCAGGTAGCCGTCGTCGTCCATCTCGAGGGCGCCGTCGAACAGCCACGTGTTGGGGATGTGCCCGATCGCGAGGAACAGTCCGTCGCAGGCCAGCTCCGAGGCATCCCCCGTCTGGGTGTCCTGGAGCTTGACGGCCGTGACCTGGCCGCCCTCGCCGAGGACCTCGGTCACCTGAGCGTTCCAGACGAACTCGATCTTGTCGTTGTCGAAGGCGCGCTGCTGCATGATCGCCGAGGCGCGCAGCTCGTCCCGGCGGTGGACCACGGTGACCTTGGACGCGAACTTCGTCAGGAAGTCGGCCTCCTCCATCGCCGAGTCCCCTCCCCCGACCACCACGACGTGGCGATCACGGAAGAAGAACCCGTCGCAGGTGGCGCAGGAGGACACCCCGGCGCCCCACAGCTCGTCCTCGCCGGGTACCTCGAGCCGCCGTGGCTTGGCGCCGGTGGCGACGATCAGCGCCTGGGCGCGGATGGTGTCGCCCTCGGCCGTCTCCAGCGTGAACGGCTGCTGGTCGACATTGGCCTTGACGATGTCCTGGGTCACGAACCGGGTCCCGAACCGCTCGGCCTGTGCCCGCATGTTGGCGATCAGCTCCGGCCCGAGGATCCCATCGGGAAAGCCCGGGTAGTTCTCCACGTCCGTGGTCAGCGTCAGCTGACCACCGGTCGGGCCACCTTCGACCATGCCCTCGACCAGCAGCGGCTCGAGATTGGCGCGCGCGGCGTAGAGCGCCGCCGTCAGCCCGGCGGGTCCCGAGCCGATGATGACGACCTCGTGGACGCTGTCGGTGTCGGACATGGGTGGCCTCATGGGGAGCAGGGACGGTGGTCTGGACAGCCTAACGAGACCCGCTCGCGGGACATTCCAGCACCGACCGGTTCACAGGTCGAGCAACGCCGTGCCGACGACCAGCACCATCGCCACGACGACGAGGACGACGAAGATCGTCCTCCATCGTCCCACCGAGCTGGGCGGCCGCGACGTGCGCGTGCTGCGCTCGTGGACCTGCTCGAGCAGCGCCTGTGCCGCAGCGGCCTCGGATTCGGGCACCTCGACGTGGACTCCGCCCGACAGCGTGTCCACGTGTGGCAGCATGCCGCCACCGTCATCGCCGACGACCCGGGTGCTGATCCCGTTGCCCTCGAGCGCCGACGCGACGAAAACGGCGAACGGGCGGGTCGGGTAGCTGGCGACCGCGACCCACGCGTCGGGTTCGTCCGTCGTGCCGTCGGCCGGTGGTGTCATGAGGCGAGCCCCCGTGGCGCGGTTGAGGCGCGGATGCTACTCGCCGCCGACGGATGTCCGACCGAGCCCGTACGATCGGGATCGTGGACCCCGACCAGCCGACCTGCGCCCGACATCCGGATGTGCCGACCCGGGTGTCGTGCTCGTCCTGCGACACCCCGATCTGCCCCGACTGCGCGATCGAGTCCGCGGTGGGCTACAAATGCCCCGACTGCGGGACCCACGGTGGTGCCGCGCCCCGCGACGGCGGGTCGGGTGGGGGGCTGCTGTCGGGCCTCGGGGCGCTGCGTTCGGGCGCCGCGCGCGGTGGTGCCGGCGGGGCGGAGCCCGCATCGGGCGAGGGGCGCCTGCCACCCGCGCTGGTGGCGCGGGCGACGGGCGTCGGCGTGGCCGCGGCACTCGCCGGCGGCTTCGTGCTGGGCTTCGTGTTCGCGGGCCGGACGTTCTTCCTCATCTCGTCCGGGGTGATCGGGTGGGCCATCGCCCGCGCCGTGTACTGGGTCACCGACGACCGCACGAGTCCGTACGTGCGGGCGGTGGCACTGGCCGCAGCAGGTTTATCGGTCGGCGTCGGGCTCGTTACCGCGCCGGGTGCCACGCCGGCCCCGGAGGGACTGCTGTTCCTCGCCTATCCAGCCGCGGTCTACGGCGGGTGGATCGTCGTCCGCCAGCGGTGAGCGCGCTGCGGCGTGCTAGTTCTGCACGAAGCGCAGGAGCGCGCAGTCGTCGGGTGCCACGATCCACAGCTCGGTGCGGCGGAACGTGCCGGTGGCCGGGTCGCGGGTGACCATGCCGTAGGCGAGCGCCGCCTCGCCCTCGAAGCGGAGAACCTCGACATAGGCGGGGATGGCCACCTCGCCATCAACCGCGAGCGCGTCGAGGCAGCGGTCGACGTCCTCGCGATCGGCTGGCTGGACGGGGCCTTCGGCGAACACGCGCAGGTCGGGGGCGCCGGTATCGTCGTCGGGCAGGTCCGCGGCCTCACCATCGGCGAGCGGGTCGACGTCGGCCCGGAGCGCCTCGCGCCAGGCGTGGGCCAGCTCACCGCCGGCGGTGACGTCCAGGCCGCGATCCGCCACCTCACGCAACTGCGGGACCTCGAGGAGGGCATCGGCGTCGTCGGCGCCGATCTCGCGGTCGCGGATCACGATGGTCGGGCCCTGCTCGGGCGCGGCCATCGCCTCGGGTGCGGCCTCCTCCGCCTCGTCGGCATCCTCGGCGACGGGTGCGTCCATGGCGACGCCGGCCTCGTCCTCGGCCGACGGCAGGTTCGTGATGGCCAGCACCGCGCCGGCGAGGACGACGACCACGGCGGCGGCACCGGCCAGCGCCGGGGCCCACGACCGCTCGCGCCAGGCCCGGCGTCGCCCCAGCTCGTCGCCCGCGGGCGCGTCAGCCGCGGCGAGGGGCTGTTGGCCGAGGTGCTCGCGCAGCTCGGTGTCCACGGCCGCCCGCAGGCGGTCCTCGAAGCCGTCCGGCAGCGGTGGGGGTTCGAGTCCGCCGAGGGCTGCGTCGGCAGAGCGCAGCGCCTCCAGCTGCATGCGCAGCCGGGGGTTGCGGGCGAGGTCCGCCTCGACGGTGGCGGTCTCGTCCGCGCTCAGCTCACCGGCCAAGTAGTCGGCCAGCCGCTCGGCGGGCTCCACGACGGCTCCTCGGGAGGTCTGGGGTGTTCGGCCGGATGGGGCAAACGTTGGTGGGGGTTCATCGGTGGGACGTCACGGGCGGTCCCCGGGTTGCGACGGCGTCCGCGACGGTGGACGGGTCAGCTCGGCGGGCCGCGGGCCTCGACCTCGCCGGACGGGTCGTGGTGCGAGGCCCCCGATGGCCGCTGCGTGGCGGCCGGCGCAGCGTCGGGCTCGTCGGCGAGGAGCTCGCCGAGCTGGACGCGGGCACGCGACACCCGGCTCTTGACGGTCCCGACGGGGAGGTCGGCAACGGCTGCTGCCTCGGCGTACGACAACCCGTCCACGGCGACGAGCAACAGCAGCATGCGTGACCGCTCGTCGAGATGCCGCAGGGCGGCCTGCACGCTCACGGCGGTCTCGGTCGCCCCGACGATGTCGCCGACCGCCGGCTCGTCCCCCACGGCGGTGATGTCGTCCACCGGTGTCGACGGACGGCGCGCGTCGTAGCGGACGTGGTCGGTGCACACGTTGCGGGCGACGCGGTACAGCCACGTGGACAGCTTGGCGTCGCCACGGAACGTGCTGGCGTGCCGGGCCAGGCGGATGAAGGTCTCCTGCACCGCGTCCTCGGCGTCCGAGGGCGACCCGAGGACGCGGACGCACACGCCGAACAGCCGACGCTGGTAGCGACCGACCAGTTCGTGGAAGGCGGCCTCCCGCTCGCCGGCGCGCCGGCTGTCGTCGACGTAGACGGAGAGCACGGCCTCGTCGGTCAGGGTGGCGAAGCGTTCCATGTCAGGCCGGCCCCAGGAACGCGACCTCGGCGACCTCGGCGGTGTATTCGCCGTCCGCCCCGCCGGCGGACAGCCCGGTGATCCAGACCAGCCAGTAGCGCTGGCTCGTCGGGTTGAGCTGGAACGGCTGTGACGGGCGGATGTCGGTCTGGGATGCCCGTACCTCGCCCCAGCCCTGCACGCCCATCAGCTCGTGCGGGGCGGTGTTGCTCGCGTACAGCTCGACGTCGAGGCCGCCCCGGACCAGCTCGATCACGACGCCGCGCACCTCGCGCTCCTCGCCGAGGTCGAACATGAGCCCGACGCCGTCCTTGTCCGGCCCGAAGTCGCGCTCCTCGTAGGGCTCGCTCACCCACGCCGTCTGGAGATCGCCGTCGGCGGCGAGGGGGGCATCCTGGGCGTTGTCGCCCTCACCCGGCGAGGCCGGGTCGAAGACATCGCTCGACTCGACCGCCCAGCGCACCGGCTCGGGGCTCGCCGCCCCGCCGTCGTCGCGCAGGGCCTGGGTCGCGAACATCGCCGCGAGTGCCAGGACGAGCCCACCCACACCGGCCGCGGCGAGCCTGCGGGCGTATTCGCGCCGAGTGGAGGGGATCGGTCCGGACAAGGGCCGCTGCTCGGAGCCGAGCACCGGGAGCTCGAGCACCCGGTCCCGCTGCGCGTCGGAGACGAGCGCGGCGGTGATCTCGTTCGGCTTGGCGGACACGAGTGGCGTCAGCGCGGCCGCCATCAGGGATCCGTCCGCGAAGCGCTCGCCCTCGGGGCGGCGGGTCGCGCGAACCACGACGTCGTCCAGCGCGCGGGGCACGTCCGCGCGGATCTGTCGGGGCGGGATCAGCTGCTGCGTGAGCCGCATCGCTGCGGTGGCGGCGGGCGTGTCCCCGCTGAACGCCGCGCGCCCCGTGAGGCATTCGTGGAGCACCACGCCGAGCGAGTACACGTCCGCCCGGGCGTCGACGTCGCCGTCCTGGAGCTGCTCGGGCGCGACGTAGGCCGCGGTCCCGACCACGGTCCCGGGGCTCGTGAGCGTGGCGTCCGCGCCCGACAGCGCCTTGGCGATGCCGAAATCGGTCACCTTCACCGTGCCGTCGGAGGCGAGCAGGATGTTGGCCGGCTTGACGTCGCGGTGGACGAGCCCGTGGGCATGCGCCTCACCGAGTGCGGCTGCGACCTGTTCGCCGATCGCGGCCACGACGGTGGGGTCGAGCGCGCCGTGGTCCTTCAGGATGTCGCGCAGGCTCGGTCCGTCCACGTGCTCCATGACGAGGAAGACGACGTCGTCCTCGCGACCGGTGTCGTAGATGCGGACGGCATTGGGATGGTTGAGCTGTGCGGCGGCGCGGGACTCGCGCTCGAAGCGCTCGACGACGGTGGGATCGTTGGCGTGATGCGGGTGCAGCAGCTTGATCGCCACGGCCCGCGACAGATTCTCGTCGAAGGCGCGCCACACGATCGCGGCGCCCCCGGAGGCGATCGGCTCCTCGAGCTGGTAGCGGTTGCCGAGCCGGGAGCGTTCCGGCCACGCGCGTGGCTCGAACGGCCCCGCAGCGCCGGAGTCGGCTCCCTCGCCGCCCTCCGCCGGGTCGAACGACACGTCGTCGGTCACCGTGGGCGCGTCGCCCTCGAGCCGGTCGTGCGCCTCGTCGCGGCGCTCGCCCTGTCGTTGGTCCACCCAAGCTCCCTAG